>CAUJEY010000349.1 GCA_963169325.1 Bacteroidota bacterium | reverse complement strand
TTGCCACCACAACCGGCGGCGGCCGGCTCGAAGTATGGACCCTGGACGACGGGCCTAATCAGCGCACCGCCCAACTCGGCCGGGATGCGTATTTTGCCCTGAATGCCGATGGAACAAAATTGTATGCCTGGCGGGATGATTCGTTGATGCAAATGCCTGCCGACGACCCGGGCCGTGTTGTTCAAGCCGCGCCAGCGCCGCCCAATAGCGCAACGGGATTGATCGCCGGCCAGGACTGGATCGCCTACCGGACAGGGCTCGACTCCATTGTGCTGACGGACCGGCTGGGCCGCAACCGCTGGCAATTACCGTCGCCTCCGGGTTACAATGTGGAGATCGTGGCGGCCTTCAGTCCGGATGAAAGTAAGTTCGCTTATCTCGCCGGATTGGACTCCGTGGTCGTTCGCTCGCTGGAAGACGGGCGGCTGGTGGCTGCCCGCGCGTTTGGCGGAGCCGTACACCAAATATATTATGTGCCCCTTACCGAAGAAATCATCGTTGTTCAGCGCGTTGAAACCGAAGATTTCGGCAACGAACAAACCGTCATTAAACTCTGGTCGCCGTTTCAGGGGGGTGGGGCAAAATTGCGTGCGGTACAACTGCACGACTATTCGACGGTAGAAGTTGCGCTTTCTGCCGCCGGCGGGCTCATGGCATTTACCGACGGGCTGGATATTCGCGTGTTTCGCCAAAACGACTTATTGAACGAAGCGACCCGGATTCGTCAATTCGGCCTGCGTATGGTAACTGCCCTGGCTTTTCACCCCGATGGCAATATGCTTGCCGCCGGCTACGACGACGGTTCCGTGGTGTTTTGGGATATCAATACCGGACAGGCGCGGTTTACCTGGGCCAAGCCGCCCATTCGGGAAAACGAGGATTTTCCGCCGGTGATTCGTATGCGATTTAGTGATGGCGGGCGGCGTCTGCACATGTTGTTGTTCGGGTATGTATTACTCACCCGCGACGTGGCGCTCTCTCTGGTACGCGCCGGCGTACAAACAGATTACCGGAAACTGATTTCCTTTTTACCCAATCAGATCCGGGAATACAACCTGGAACAGGCACTTGATTACCCCAATAATTTTACCCGCCTGGCAGCCTCGGGTGATTTGCCGTTGATCCGGTCTTTTTTCGATTATTACCGCGAATCGGCCGTTTACAGCAATAATATCCAGCGGGTTGGCAATTACTGTAACCGGGCGTTTGTTCTTTTTGGCCAATTAGATGCTGCCACACAAAATGTACTTCGGCCGATCCTGCTGGAAATGTACGAAGACTATCACTGGAAATTGCTCCTGCGGGGCCAGGCCGCCGAGGCGGAAAAGGTGGCAAACAGCATGATACGCGACTTTGGTAACCCCTTGTCTGCTACCCTTGCCGCGGCACATTCCGCCTTGTTGCGCAAAGATCAGCGCGCAGCCACCCGCTTGTATGCCGATTGGGCATTGCGTTCGGCCGACCAGGGCGCCAACGATGGCGTTATCCAACAAAGCGCTTTGGATAGCCTGCACACCAGAGTGCGCCAATTATTGGAATACGACTTGCTCCAACCCGAGCAGTTAGGTTGCCTGTGCGATTTGTTCGGCACCTTCCCCGCGTATGAAACATTGTGCGCCGATATCCCACCGGGAACGGCGCTTGCCGGACTCGATGTCGTTGCCCGCCTTCGATGGGATATTTTTCACCGGCTGAATACGGCAGCCTGGGTGAAAAACAACCCACAAAAAGTATTGATCCTGGAAAAAGCCCTGGAAAATGCCCGGCAATTACAGCGGCAAAACCGAACCGTGTCCCGGCAGGAATTAGAAAAGGTGATGCTTACCCTCAGCCAGGCGTATGCCGATTGGGGAATATTCGAACAGAGCGGTGCGCGTTCGCTCCGCATGTATAACCGGGCCATCGAAGGGCTGAACGCAAACGGAACATACGATTCGCCCGCGCGGGAAACTTCACGTTTGTCAAAATTAGCCTATTTCTATCTCTACGTTGGCAATGCCCACCTGAGCACCGACCGGCTGCCAGAAGCCGAAAACGCTTTCCAGCAGGGCCTGAATACGGCAAATCAGTTGCTTCAGTTGCCCGGGGCCGATTCTGCGCGTTACCAGATGTTGCGGAATGTATACGCCGCCCTGTATACCCAGTTTGGCATCACTGCGCTGCTGGCCGGCGACGCTGTTGCCGCCCAACAAGCCTTCGAAGAGGCGCAGAATGTCAGCGCCACCGGGATCAATAACCTCTATTTTGGTCATGTAGCCCTTTTAAAAGACGAAGACGTGGAGGCGCTGCTCAACTACGGCGATATTTATAATGAAGAAATATTGGCCCTTACGCTTTTCGACATCGAACGTATGGCGCGCCAACTTCCGACTCAACAGGCCAGGTTACTTGCTTTTTCGGAACGCCTGCGCGCCGCCCGCCTGGCCGGCGATGACCAACTGGATTCTACGGTCGTCAATTTTTATTTTGCCGAGCAAAAACGACAATATTTTGCCGGCCGGGAACAATGGGATTCCACGTTGTTTTGGAACGCCGTCGCCCTCCGGCAGGCGGAACAAGTGCTGAATCAATCCCAAGCATCGGCGCTGTGGCAAGGTAAATGGCTCGATGCCGTGCTGAACCAGACCTACTTCCTTCTGTTTCAAACAGATCGTGATACCGCCCGGCTTTCGGAGGTTATCCGGTATGCGCAAGCGGCAGAACGCTACCCCGATGAGGGCGCTTTTTACTACGAAAACCGGTATTTGGTACAAACGAACCTCGCGCACGCTTTATGGCTGCGCCAAAAACCAGGCGACCGGGAACTGGCGCTCCAACACTACCGGGAGTTTCTGCAAAATAACCTGAGCACTTACGATCCCTGGGAACTGCTCCTGAAGGACTTCCGCGATCTCGCCCGGGCCGGTGTAAAATGGCCGGATATGGCCGGATTAATTCAACAAATCCGTCCGGCGGATGGCGCCATCACCGCCGAAGACTGGTCGGATTTGGGCATTCGGCCACCGGGAGAAAGATAACTGCCGGGAAGATTGGAAAGGATTTTACAGAAACCGGAGAAATATACTTTGGACGAATCCGGCCAACGCCGATTTTTGCAACTATCTGTTACCTTTGCGGGCCAACTGCTCTGTCTATGACAACCAATACGACATCCTTGCTACAGGATACCGAGAACTTCATACGCGAATATTTTGCCGAAAACGTACCCGGTAAATTTGTGTTTCACGATTTTGAACACACCGTTCAAACGGTTGCCGCCGTGCGTGTTATTGCCGAAGGTTTTCAATTAGATGACCGGGAAATCATGTTGCTGCAATTGGCCACCTGGTTTCACGACACCGGCTATGCACAGGGACCGGAAAATCACGAAGACCGCAGTTGCGACATTGCGGAGCATTTCCTGCAAGGCAAAATTCCGGCGGAAGAAATCGAAATCGTACTGGGGTGTATCCGGGCGACCAGAGTGCCGCAAAAGCCCGGCAGCCTGTTGGAGCAAATTATTTGTGACGCCGACCTGAGCCACCTCGGCATGGATATTTACTGGAGCCGGACTGGAAAACTACGCCAGGAGTTCGTGCTGACGCGCAACCGGATCATGAGCGAGCCGGAATGGGTAGACTTTGAACTCAACTTTATGCTCACCCACGAGTATCATACCGTGATTGCGCAAGAGATGCTCAACAAACGCAAGGGTAAACACATTCAGCAGTTGCTGAAACAAAAACGCCGCCTGAATCCTGATAAATCGCCCACCCTGGAAGAACTGGCATTGACCGATGAAAAGGAAAAAACCGGCGATATCAACAAAACCCTGCGCGACACCGAGACGCAACTGACACTGGCCCGGTTTGGCCGCGGGGTGGAGACGATGTACCGCACCACTTATCGCACCCATACCAACCTGAGCTCTATGGCCGACAGCAAGGCCAACCTGATGTTGTCGGTCAATGCGATCGTTATTTCTATCCTGGTATCCAACCTGTTGCCAAAACTGATGAATGAAGCCGGGCGCTTCAATATGCAACTGGGAATTCCCTCCGGTTTTTTGCTGGCTACCTGTCTGGGATCGATGATATACGCCACCCTGAGTACCCGGCCAAAAGTGACAGAAGGCAAAGTAACCCGCGAGGCCATTAAGCAACGTAAGGCCAATCTGCTTTTCTTTGGTAATTTTTACAACATGCCATTGGACGATTTCCAATGGGGGGTGAATGAAATGTTGAAAGACCCCGAATTCCTGTATAGTTCAATGAGCCGCGACCTTTACTTTCTGGGTATCGTTTTGGCAAAAAAATACCGCTATTTGAGCATTTGTTATAATATTTTCATGTACGGCCTCATTCTGTCCTTACTTGCATTTGCTGTAGCATTTGCGTTGTGAAGGTTTGGGGGTTTGGGGGTTTACAGGTTTAGGGGTTTGAAGTAGTGTGCGCAACCTTCGAACTAGGAATCTTCAAACTAGAAACCCCGAAACCTCCAAACCCCCAAACCTCCAAACCCCGAAACCTCCAAACCCCGAAACCTCCAAACCCCCAAACCTCCAAACCCCCAAACCTCCAAACCCCCAAACCTCCAAACCCTTAAACCAACAACCTTTAAACAACCCTCCGCCCGTTGTCGAATCTTGTCATCATACCCACTTACAACGAACGCGAAAATGTCGAAGCCATCGTACGCGCCGTGTTCGTGCTGCCCGAAGATTTTCATGTCTTGATCGTGGACGATAGTTCGCCCGACGGTACGGCCGCCATTGTGCGCCGGCTGCAACAGGAGTTTTCGGAAAAATTGCATCTGCTCGAGCGCCAAGGCAAACATGGGCTGGGCACGGCCTATATTGCCGGCTTCCGTTGGGGCCTGCAACATAATTATGACTTTTTCTTCGAAATGGATGCCGATTTTTCCCACAATCCCCAGGACTTACCCCGCCTGCTGGCTAAATGCCGCGACGAAGCGGCAGGAGTAGCCGTTGGATCCAGATACACACACGGCGGCAAGGTGGAGAACTGGCCTGCCGACCGGATTATCCTTTCTTATGGTGCATCGTTGTACGCCCGGCTTATTCTGTGGATGCCGGTAGCCGACCCCACCGCCGGTTTCATCTGTTACCGCCGGGAAGTATTGGAGGCCATCGACTTAGGTCGCATTCGTTTTGTCGGCTATGCCTTCCAGATCGAAATGAAATTTGCCGCATACAACCTGGGCTTTAAAATTCGGGAAGTACCCATTACCTTCAAAGACCGGGAAAAAGGACAGTCCAAAATGTCGCTCCGCATCATACGGGAAGCCATGCTCGGTGTGCTGCAAATGCGGTGGCGTGCATTTTTCGGGGGTTACGGGAAGCCGGAGGGAGGTTTGGGGGTTTAGGGTTTGGAGGTTTGGGAGTTTGGAGGTTTAGGGGTTTGGAGGTTTAGGGTGTTCAAAAACGTGGGGAAAAGTTGCTGCCATTTTTTGCTTGTCTTGTTACCGTAGTCTCCCCTAACCCGGGTGTCATGCTGTAAGCATCTGGCCAAGTGGCAATCATAGTTTTTTGTCAAAAACGACCAAAAGTGTCATATTTTAAAGCAAAATAATGATTGCCACTTGGCCAGATGCTTACAGCATGACACCCGGGTTAAGGGAGATTCCGGTAACAAAACAAGCAAAAAATGGCAGCAACTTTTCCCCTCGTTATTGAACACCCCAAACCTCCAAACCCCTAAACCTCCAAACCCCTAAACCTCCAAACCCCTAAACCCCTAAACCTCCAAACCTCCAAACCTTCCAGCATGTACCTAAACACCGGTTTAATATGCGCACGACAACAGTCATTTTGACTTTTTTACTTGCAGGTAAACTTTTTGCCCAGGAGCAGAAAGACCCCTACTATCTTCAGCAGGCGCCGGTGCAGCAAATGGTACTGGATTGTTATGCACACCACCTGGATGAAGGGCTGGCTGCGCAAAAACGCGGCGATTGCCGGCTCGCGCTCCGGTGGTTTCGCGATGCGAAAAGTTGTCCGGAAGCCGGCAAAATGCCGGACCGCATGGAAGAACTGGACCGGCTGATTGCCGCCTGCGAAAGTATAAAAGATAAGGCTGGGCCGGCACAGGCAGCACCTGTCCGCGCCAGTGTCGCCGAAACGACGGGAACCTCCGCCGGGACTATTGGCGAAGGGAGACGGCGCCGGTTCCAACCCAGTCGCGACTTTTTAAACTACGATAACCCGGCATGTTACGATATCACCTGCAAAGAAGCCGAACGGGCATTTCGCGGCGGATATTGGGATGACGCCGCTGCGCTGTACCGGGCAGCCAAAAACTGCACGGATGCCGACCAAGCGGATCGACTGGCTGCCAATCAGCGCATCGAAGCCTGCCGGACGGCTTCTCAAAACGAACTGCGGCGAAAGGAACAGGAGGCCGTCCGGCAGGCCCGGCACGCCCTTGCCGCCAACCGCGCCAATGATGCGACGCAACTCCTCCGCGCATTCGACCGTTCGCTGGCCTACCGGCTGGCCGATTTTGCCAACGAGTACATTGCGCCCGACGACAACGATGCCTGCCGCCAGGCCATGTTCGATGCGCTGTATTACACGCCTTCCGTACACTCCGGAACGGTAGATGAAAATTTGCGCATTCCGTTTTGTTATCAGTTGGGCGATAACCTGGATCGCGACTTGCAGGTACATTTTCTGGGCAAAACCGGTAAACAAAAAATTTGCGCCTTCGCCCGCTCCCGCAATTTGCTGTTTCAGTGGAACGCCGAAACCTTCGAGCCGGAAGAGCCGGTAAGCGTGGAAGATACCACCCTGATGGCCTGCGACGTGGTACCGGATGGTCGCACCCTGCTTTTCTGGTCCGCAAATGCCTTTCTGTTTTGGCGCAGCCCGCGGGAGACGTTTCGGCTGCCGGTGCAAGCCGTTTCGTTGTATTGTTTCGACGAAAAAGGTCAAACCTTTTATTTCCTGAATGCGGCGGAAATGAAAATTTATGCGCTCAACCTGAGAGATATTTTTGCGCAGCGCAAAGGATCCGGCCAGCGCAGCGCCCCCCAGCCGATCGGGTTGGCGCCCGGATACGGCTTGCTCCGCCTGGCATACACCGAAGGTAAATTTTGGGCGGGATACCGCGACAGCATCGAAGTATTTGCATCGGGCGCCGGCAAAGGAACCTGGCAACGCGAGCAGTTTTTCCCCATCGGCAGCCCGGTACGAAATTATTATACCGGAGAACTGCCCTATTTATGGCTGAACCCGGCTGGACGGACGGCGGTTTTTGCCAACGACTCTGCGGCATACTATTTTAAAGTGCCGGAAATGGAGTCCGGTGTGATTGACCCCGCCAGCGTATTGCCCGGATTTCCAATTGCGGCCGGACAGGACGCCCGATTTGTAGCGACTTATTATATCGGCTCGGCTAACGATAAAGATAGCAGGCTGCTGCTTTATGACCCCGAGAGTGGCGTATTGAAATATGCAGCCCTCATTCCCACCAACCAATCAGACATGCACCTGCGAACCGGTGTTTTTTCACCGGACAACCGGCAGTTTGCCACCACAACCGGCGGCGGCCGGCTCGAAGTATGGACCCTGGACGACGGGCCTAATCAGCGCACCGCCCAACTCGGCCGGGATGCGTATTTTGCCCTGAATGCCGATGGAACAAAATTGTATGCCTGGCGGGATGATT
>CAUJEY010000348.1 GCA_963169325.1 Bacteroidota bacterium | reverse complement strand
GACACAATAATATAGTAGGCTCGGCGGTCGAAGCGCGCCGAGGTAATTTCCCGCCCGTTTTTCCATATCCGCAGCGAAATAACCGACAATACGATACAGAGCAGGAGAAAGATATAGGTGAGAATATGCAGTTTGTCCACCAGGGTGAACGTGGTGGATTGCGGCAGGATGGAGTCGACGATATACTTATTTCCCACCGCGGCAAACAGGCCGCCGACCGACAGCCCGAAACGCGGGTCCACCTCGATGGGATCGATGAAAAAAACCAGCGAGGAAATAAAAAAGGCCACGTAAAGTCCCGTAAACAAGGAAAAAAACAAACCCCAGCTCTGGCGTTTGATAAAAATGCTCAGGGTAGCGTTTGAATATTCACTGCCCTCCGACAAAATTGGATCGCCGTAGGTAGTGTCGTATTTTTTCGATCCGGCGGAAAGTTCGAAACGTTCGATTTTCCAGTTGGATAAAGTCAGTTTGGGATTGAGTTTGGTGTTTTCCCGGTCTGCCACGTACACCATCGTCCCGATGTCCTGGTCGCTTTCTTCCAGTTCGATGGTCATAATTTGTTCATCGAAAGGGAACCGCCGCACGTCCCAGTCTTTTTTGATCACCGCGTGTACTTTTTTGCCGGCCCAGCTGATTCCTTCCTTTTGTTCGCTAAAGTCGAGGCTGGATTCCACCGATTTTGCGTTGGGTATCTCAAGCGTTTCCAGGGGCTTCAGTTCCGGATTACGGTAGTTGTACCACACCCAAAACTCCGTCGAAAAACTTTGTTCGCTCAGATTCAGGTCGTAAATGTCGTTGATAAAAACGCCGAATTTGACGGTGTCGGGTTGAGCTCGGGCGGGCGTGAAAGTGTGGCAAAAGAGTAACAGGATAAAAGTGGTTTTCGAAAAAACGGGGGTACGGGTTGGCATCATATTGCTAATAATTAAGGTAAAAAATGGCCATTTAAGCCTGGGCGCTACTTTATCAAACAGTAAATAATTTCATTGTTTTCACTCAAACCAGTTTTTACAAAATTAAACTTTTCCAATAGTTTGATCGACGGGCCGTTGTCTACATCCACACAGGCCTCTAAACTTTTGAGGTTTAAAGTTTGAAAACCGAAATCAATAATTTTGGCCACCGCTTCCTGCATGATACCCTTTCCCTGAAATTCGGGGAGCAGCTCGTAACCGATTTCCGCTACCTCCATTTCGGGTGAAAAATTCCACAGGCATATCGTACCAACAGGCCTGCCCGGCAGCCCGGCCTTCGGGTCTGCCGGGCAGACCACCCAATACAAGCGGTCGTTTTGAGCGATTCCGGCGTTGGTTTTGTCTATAAATTGACGCGCATCCGCTACCGTAATCGCCCTGGGCCGGTCGATAAAGCGGTTCACCTGCTCGTCGCTGCGCAATAGAAATATCTCCCGGTCATCTGTTATGTCCGGTTGCCTTAAAATCAGGCGTTCGGTGGTCAGGGTGGGGAAGGGTGAAAAGCCGGGTTGCAACATTTTTAAAAATCACTTCAATTTGTTTCCATATTGAATTTTCAACTGGATGTACTCCTCGAGCGACAAGTCTTTAAATCCTTTATCGCGCATACGTTGAATGAACTCGGGGGTAATTTCGTGAATTTTCAGACTAATCGCCTCGTCAAGGGTGATTTTAGAAAAACCGAGTTTGCCGAATTCCTGCACCCCGGCTGCCGTCACCTCATGAATCCGGCAACTGACCACTTCGTCAACGGACAGGTTTTTGAATCCGGCGTTCGCCAGTTGTAGCAAGTAGTCGCGGGTGACCCCGTGTATCTTCAGGCTCATCGCGTCATCCACCGACAGGTCGCTGAACCCAATTTGTTTCATCTCGTTTAGAAAAGCCGGGGTAATCTCGTGGATTTTAAAGTTCATGACTTCATCGGCGCTCAGTTTAGCGAAGCCCATCTTGCGGCATTCCTGAATGTATTCCGGCGTGATTTCATGAATTTTAAAGCTCAAGACTTCGTCGAAACTGAGTTTTTCAAAACCCAGGTCATGGCATTGACGGATATATTCCGGAGTGATTTGGTGAATTTTGGCATCGCGGATATTATCCAGCGTCAGGTTCGGAAATCCGGTTTTCAGCATCATTTTTACATAGGCCTGATCGATGTCATGTAGTTTGAAATTGGTCAAATCTTCGATAGTCAAACTGGGGCCGCCGAGGTCTTTGTTCATGTCCAGATACGATTGAATCTCTTTGCGGCTGATCTCGAGGAGGGCCAGCCGGTGCAGTTCTTCCCCGGTGATTTTACCGAATCCGGCTTTTTTTACAAATTCCACATATTCCTTTCCCGTATTGGCAAAAAAGAGAAAAATCATGGCGTCATCGTCGAGGCCCGAGATGCCTTGCCCGGCCAGCCAATCTGCGAAGGACTGGTCCGGCGTGAATTTAAAGCGACCATACCCTTCAGCGCCTTCAAATTTGCCGCGCCAGGTAATGGTACCGGCCGGCCGGGTCAGGGTGAAATCGGCATCCGAAGTGGGCAGGTTAGAAAATTCGGATACGGGGAAACAGGCGCCGTTCATCCACGAAGACTGTGCGGTGCGGCTGACCAGGGACATGCAGACCGAATCGTTTTGAAGCGTGCCTTGCCACGCGCCCGACCGGCCGTCGGTCGTGCCGGCAGGGTGTGCGACCCGACCCGGTTCTTTGGCCGGCGGGGTGGTTTGCGTGTATGCTATTCCGATGATAATCAACAGAATGCCGCAGGTTCCAATGAATTTTTCCATAGCTAAATTTTTAGATTGTTGAACATTTAATACATGTTGAATCCTGTTGAGCAGGCGGTTTTTTCGGGGACCGGAAAAGGCAGGGGAAAAAGAGGCCGGCATGTGGGCCATATCCTGTACCAGTACGAGCGCTTTGGCATATTGCACCGGGTTGCCGGTCATCCGTATGGCGTCATCGTCCGCGGCGATCTCACGCTCCTGACGGATGGTGCCCGACAACCACCAAACAGCGGGATGGAAGTAAAAAAGGGTTTCCACGATGCTTTGCAGGATATTGAACAGGTAGTCGTGTCGCAGGATATGCGCCAGTTCATGTGCCAGAATGGCCTCCGCTTCCCTGGGGTCGAGGCGGTTGATCATGCCGATGGGGAACAGGATCACCGGCTTCAGATGGCCCGCTACCATAGGCGTGTGCACCAGGGCCGACTCGACCAGCCGGACGGCTTTGGTGAATCCGGATTTTTGAGCCAGTTGATCCAGTAATTCCTGCCAGTAGGGATCTGTTGGAAAATTCAGGTGGGTTTTGAGGTAATACGTGTATCCGATGTTGCCCAATAGCCGAAGCAAAAACAAACTCATACCCAGAAACCACAAGGCGACAACGGCGGGCAAATTCCGGTTGAAGTAGTCCGCCGGCTCTTCGTTGTCCGGCGCCGACACCCCTGTCGTGATCCGGGCTACCGGGGCAGCCGGGCTCGGGGTGTCGGCGAGGCCGGCGCTTGCGGCTGCCGGCTGGCCGGGCGCCGGAGCCGGCATAGAACTGCCGTAATAATATATAAAGGTGCCCAATGCGGCGAGCAATATGGTGGCCAGTGCGGCATTGGCCGTCCAGTAGCGCCGGCGGGCCGGTCCGCGACGCATGGCTACCAGGGCAAGGCCGGCGACGACCCCGATGAGCGTTGCCTGCCAAAGCACGTGCAGCACCATCCAGCCGAGTGCTGCACCGAGTTGCTCGGGAAAAAAGAAGTGGAGGTTTGTCATTGCCTGATTATTTAGTCGGGTTGTTTATCCTTTTGGTTTTCAATTTGTTGGATCAATTGTTTTATTTGCTCCAACTCTTCCGGCGAGGTGTTTCCGCTGCCCAGGGCACGCAACGCCAGGGAAGCCGAGGAGCCGCCGAAAGCGATGGAGGCAAGCCCGCGCAGCACGCGCGCCTGTGTAATTTCCTGCTGCTCTGCCGGGCGGTAAACGTGGTTTTTCCCCTCGATATCCCGCATCAGCAGGCCTTTGTCGAGCATGATTTGCATAAGTTTCAGCGTGGAAGAGTAGTTGACCTCCCGCCGTTGCTCGTTCAGTGTGTCGTTGACAAAACGTACGGTAGCGGGACCGTTTTGCCAGAGTACCTGGAGGATTTCCAATTCCGATTTGGTGGGTTCGGGTAGCGCCCCGCGTTGTTCTTCCTGTCTTTTCATGGGGCAAATATAGGTAGGAAACTTTTCGTAGGAAATTTTTCCTACGTTATTTTTAAAAAAAATGAAGCCGTCTCCTAAGTTCCCACAGAAAATTTTCTTGCGACGATTATTTGTTCTCCCGCAGATTTCGTAGATCAACGCTGATTTTTACTTTGACAATTTGGGTTAAGCAGTTATGGTATTGCCTTAGGTTTTACAAGATTATAGCGCAAAACATCCAAATGCTCAAATCCTGAAAATCCTGTCGATCCTGTCTCAAAAAGCCCCTCTTATCTCCGTGCCTCCATGTCTCCGTGGTGAAAAATTTTATCAAATAAGGAGTAATTTCGCCGGCCCAATTGACCGCCAACCAGTTCAAAACTCATCTCTCGATAATGTATTTTTTGCGACTGACGCTGCTTGTCCTGCTGTTTTTTCCCCATATCATATTGACTCAAACGACCGGTTGGGACCTTATTCGCGACAATAATTTCGTGCAGGCGCGCCCGGCATTCGAAGCGGCCCTGTTACAAAACCCGCGCGACGAAGCGGCCTTGGTCGGCCTGATTTTTCTGTCCGAAACCATTCGCGACCACGAAAATTATGAAAAATACGCCAACCAACTGCTCGACGCCGGTTGGAAACCTGAATACGTGTGGCTGTTCCAGCACCTCTTTACCGGTACGCCGGAAGAAGCGCTGCGCCGCTCCACCGACGGGCGGCACCGGATGAGCGTGTGGTCACTACAGCAGGCCGATACCTTGTTCAAATACCGCCGTTTTGCCGAAAGCACGGCCTTGCGCACGGCCACCTTGCCGGATTGGAACTGGAGCCTCTGCGGCCCGTTTACCAATCTTGCCGGTAGCGGATTCATCGAAACTACCCCCCTGGAAACCCAGCCTTTCAACGGGCGGGACTCCTTTGAGAGTAGTCTGGACCTTCCCGTTCGGTGGTTGCAAAATACCCAGCGGAAACCGGGTACGGCGGTCGACTTCGGGCGTTTGCCCCAATCCGACGAACCGGCTACCTGGTATGCCAACACTTTTATCGACCTACCCACCGCCCGCACGGTAGCCCTGCGTATCACTCGCGTCGAACCACTCAAAATCTGGCTTGACGACCAAATCCTGCTGGAGTGCTCGCGCCCCGCCGCCGCCGGCGAATGGGATAATGAAACGCTCCTGTTCAACCTGCCGGCCGGCAAACACCGCCTGCTGGTGAAAATAGCGGCCTTTCCCGACGAATACGCCGGCTCGCAAATCCGGCTGGAATTCAACGACCTGGAGAATAACGGCGACGACGACTACGAGCCGGAATACGACGGCATGGCGGAGTATCTCCCCCAGCCGCCGGTTGCGCAGGGCCAATTTGCCCTGCGTTTCACCGACCCTGCCACGGGGCAGGTTTACCCGGACATCCTGTCTGCCTACGAAATGCCTTACCGGCCCGCCGCCCAACCCTGGCAACCGGTGTTGGAGGAAACACCGTACCTGCAAACGCTGCTGTCCGGTTGGCAGGCCCAACCACGGGACTTGTGGCGCCTGTACCTGGTATCCAAGGCCTACGCCAAATACGCGGCCTGGGAAGCGGGCGAGGCGTTTTTTGCCGGCTTGCCGGCCGAACAGTCGGGACTTTCATTCCGGCGTTTTGTGTTAGCCAAATTTTTTGATGCCAACGGCAAAACGGAGCGCGCTGAAGCCCTTTTGAGCGAAATGGACACCAGCCTGGCACCCACGTATGCCGAGCACTACATCCGGCTGCTGAAAATCAATAAGGAGCAGGAAGAAACCAACTATATCGCCGCCATCGAGCACCTGCTGCTGCTGTCGCCGACCAACTGGAATTTGCTCAACCGCTATTTGACTTTTTTAAAAGAAAAAGGCCGCCAACAACAAGTCAATAACTATGTGCGCCGGTTTCTGGAACAGCATGACAGCCCAAAATGGAAAAACCGGCTGGAAGACTATCTGGAAGACGAAAGTTATAAACCGGCCTCTGTCAAGCCGGAAACCGATAAAGAACGGGAAAAAAAATACCGCGCGGCCCGGCGCAGGCTGCAAACAGTATTTAATCTAACCGATTACGGCTTGGTACTCCGCTATCTGAAACAAAAAGACAAAGTGGAAGATGCCCTGAAAATCTACGACGAAATTTTGGTTGCAGCGCCCTGGTTCGATTTTTACCGCCGGCAAAAAGCCGCTTTCCTGTTTGAAAAAGAACGCCTCGACGAAGCGCTCGAGCTCGTCCGGCAATTGTTGGAAATCCGGCCCTACGATGCCGGACTGTGCGAACTGGCCGGCGATATTTTTATTGAAAAAAAGAAAGAAAACGAGGCGCTCTACTGGTACCGGCGCGCCCGGAAACTCAAGGGCCGCGAAGGCTACGACCTGGCCGGTAAAATTGAAAAACTGGAAAACCGGCGTGTTTACAGCGGTTATTTTGCCTCTATCGATCTCGATGCAGTGGCCAAAGACCGCTCATCATTGGATGCCTACCCCGGCGAAGAGGCGGTCATCTCCTTGTTTGCCCAGCAACTGGCCTACCTGCCGGAAGAGCGCAAGTTTGAGGCATCGCACAAATGCGTGATCCACATCCGCAACGAAGCCGGGGCCAAACACTGGACAGAGGCCGACCTGAGCCTGCTGGGCCGCATCACCAACGCCCGGGTGATCAAAAAAGACGGCTCCGTCAACTCGCCCGATATCGGTTGGGGCGGCATGGCTGTGTTCAAAAACCTGCAACCCGGCGACGTCATCCTGCTCGAAGGCAGCAGCGACCGCGGTGCACCCGAAGAATTCGGCGATGAAATACTGGGCCTCGACTTCCTCTCCTGGCCGGCCCCGGTACTGCGCGCCACTTATGAAATGCTGCTGCCCAAAGGCCAGGAGGTGTATTTTGCCTTCAACCGCCTGACCGAACAATACACCAAACGCGATACCGGGGACTTCCAGTTACTCCGCTGGGAATGGCAAAACCTGCCCAAAATGGAAGAGGAAGAAGCCATGCCGGAAAATATCGACGCTTCGGCCTGGATGATGTACGGCGACGCACCCGACTGGGGCCGCGTGGTGCAATGGTACCAGCGCAAAACCTATTGCCGCACCGAGCCGAATTACGAAGTGCTGGATAAGGCCCGCGCCCTGCTGCACCCCGGTATGAGCGAGCAGCAGATCGTGGAAACCCTGCATACCTTTATTACCAAAGATATCAATTACTCGTATGTCCCTTTCCTGAACAGCAATTACACCCCAAAAAAGCCCGGCGCCACGCTCTCGGCCAAAGTGGGCGATTGCAAGGATGTAGCCACGCTCATGATCTCGATGCTGCGCGAACAGGGCATACCGGCCTGGTACACCCTGGTGAGCACCCATTCGTTCAGCAATATGGAGCCGCGGCCCACGCCTTACGTCTTCAACCACGCGATCGTGGCCTACCAAACCAGCGACGGCCGGCTGCATTTCGACGACCTTACCACCGACTATTTTCCCAACGGCGTGTTGCCCGACAGCGACAGCGACGCCTGGGGCCTCGTGATCCGCGACGGCGAAACCACGCTGCAACGCCTGCCCAATCACTTGCTCGATCCGGCCGTTACCCGAATCAACATCGACGCCGACGCCACGCTGGACACACTCGGCAACATCCAACTCGATACCCGGGTGGAATGCGTCGGCGTAGCTGCCGGCAACTGGCGCGAAATCCTGCTGCGCGCCTCCCCGGAAGAACGTCTCAAAAAATTAGCGGAATACTACGGCGGCGGTACACTCAGCCACCTGGATATCGAATTGGCAACTTTTGAAAATTTAGATAGCACCAATGCGCCGCTGCGCGCGCAAATAGGCCTGAAAGCCTATCGCCAAATGGATTTGGTGGCCAACCTGTACATCCTGCCGATGCCGTTGCCACTCAGTACCGCCACGCACAAGACCCTCTTCGCCGCCAGCCGGTACAACGATCTCGATGCGCAGGCCTTTTTCGAACTGTCGCCCGTGCGCGAAACGGTGGACTTGCATTTTCCGCCCGGTTTTCAACTGGCAGAGGCGCCCAGACCTAAATCCCTGAGCACCCGCTTTGGTCAATATACGCTTTCCTGCGAGCCCATCCCCGGCGGCCTGCGTATCCGGCGTGAAGTGACGTTTACGCAGCGGTTTATCCGGCACACGGATTTTCAGGCATTCCGGCAGTTTTACCTGGATATGCTGAAGGCGGACGACGGGTTGGTGGCGTTGCGGCGGTAGGGTGGACTGTCTATTCCGTTGTTTTTCCGTCAAACTTTTCTCCTTTGTTTTCTGCGTCTGCTTTTGTAGCACGTATAACGCCGTCTTTGTGATTTGGCGGCGCATAGATGGTATACATTTTTAATGCTACCTCACTATCTGTGTTTATAATATTATTGAACAAAGTTGACATAGTTGCTTCGGTGAAATGTTACATAATTTATCCTAAATGTTGCATGGTTTACACATTCGGATTTGATTTTTGAATATTTTACCTAATTGCGTGAATGATGTAACTTATTAATAAAATTATGTAATAGTTATGTAAGCAGGGTGCGGCATCTTTGCCCTTTATAAATCCTTCGAACCCCGTTTATTTTCACCCTGTAATATATTTAAAGATGAAATCCGCACTTTATATAACGTTTGCAATTGCCGGCATTTTAATGTTTGGGCAATTTACCGGGAGCGCTCAGAACGAAGCGCTTCAGCGCGGCAATTTTGAAATAGGCTCCGGTATCGGGTATGTCAATGCCGTAACCAGTATCCAAATTGATAACGGGAGCACGGTTAAGAAAGGTGGCAACACCGGTTTTCAACTTCATCTCACGCCTTCTCTTGGCTATTTTCTTACCAATAACTTCGTATTTGGCCTGGGCATGGATTATTTAGTGAGTTCCTCCCGGGGTAACACCGACAATACAGTTGTTGCGCCACTCACTTCGGATACTAAACTGCTTTTCGGCCCTTATTCGCGGGTATATTTGCCCTTTGCGGGCGATCAGGCCATATTCCTGGGCGCTGTGTACGGATATGGAAAGTCTAAAACAGAAATTGGCGACGGTGCAGAAATACAAAAGGCAAACACCACACTCATGACATTCGGAGCCGGTCCGGGTTATGCCATCTTTTCAAATGGGCGCGTTTCATTGGATACCCAGGTAAAATACAACTATGGCTTTAGCAGAAGTACGCTTAACGTAAATGGCGCTAACCAATCCACCCGCACCCAGACGACTGCATGGGATTTTGTTGTCGGTATACATTTCTATTTTAACAGACAGTAAACCACAAACACATTTCATATATATCTCTCGCTGTCAGGTTTAAACCTTGGCGGCGCGAGGTATACAAACAGAGTAACGCGGCTTTCCGGCAAGATTCTTTTAATATGAAAATTCCATTGCTTTCCGGCCTTACTATTAAGAACCTATGGCGAAGAACCGTTCTTGCCGGACGGTTGCTGCGCCTGGCCGGATCGGAGTTCATTGGCGACGATGGACTGAAATTGAGTGCGTCGCTGTCGTACTACACCCTTTTTTCTATGGCGCCAATGCTGATTATCATCATTGCGATCGGCAGTATTTGGTTGGGTAAAGAAGCCGCAACGGGCTATCTCTATCAGCAATTCGAAGGGCTTATAGGCAAGTTGGGAGCCATGCAATTACAAGAAATGATCAACAATGTCCGAATCTCCGGCGATACACCCTGGGTGACGACGGTGGGCGTGATCACCTTTTTTTTCGGGGCAACGGGCGTTTTTATTGAAATACAGGATTCTATCAATACCATCTGGTCTATAAAAGCCAAGCCGAAACGGAGCTGGGTGCGGTTTATCATTGCCCGCCTGATTTCTTTTTCGATGGTGGTCGGCATCGGTTTTTTATTAATGGTTTCGCTTGGAATAAGCGCAATGCTGAGCGTGCTGAACGACTGGATAACGGCTAACATCATCTCGTTCCCCTGGTTGGCATATTGTATCAGCAATTTTATAACAATGAGTGTAGTGATGCTTCTTTTTGCCGTGATTTTCAAAGTGTTGCCCGACGCTCAATTGCAATGGCGCGACACGCTGATCGGGTCGTTTTTCACCGCCGTGCTGTTCCTGATCGGTAAATACCTGATCAATATTTATCTCGGTCAATCAAGCACCGTTTCGGCTTATGGCGCTGCGGGAGCCGTGGTGCTTATTATTATTTGGGTCTATTATTCCGCTATTATCCTCTATTTCGGTGCGGAGTTTACGAAAGTATATGCCGATGAATACGGCGGGAAAATCCGCCCCAGCAAATTCGCCGTTTTTATAGAACAAAAGGAGGTTGTGGTACCGGAGCTCGTATTGACTACGGAAGAAAAAAAGGTATAATTCACGATGAATCTCCATACGCCTTATCCATACTGGCTTTTAAAAAACGGTTTTCTCTGCGAATATCCGTCACTCCGCCACCCATTGCAGGTAGACTATCTCGTCATGGGCGGGGGGATCACGGGTGCGCTCACCGCCTGGTATTTAGCGCAGGCAGGGGTTGGGGTAGCGGTGGTGGACCGCAGGCACATCGGCATGGGCAGCACTTGCGCCAGCACCGCTTTGTTGCAATATGAAATTGATGTTCCAATGCATAAACTGGCAAAATTCGTTGGAGAAAAAAATGCCGCCCGCAGTTATCGCCTCTGTATTGACGCAATTGACAAATTGGAACAGATTTGCGAAAAAATGCCGCTTCCCACAGGCTTTGAACGCAAGCCTTCCGTCTATTGCGCCAGTCGCAAAGCCGATCTGGAAGATATCGACCTCGAATATGCGATTCGCCAAAAACACGACATCCAGGTGGAGCGTTGGGATAAAAACGACGTGGCCCGGGCATTTCCCCATTTTCAATCGCCGGGAGCCTTGTACTCCCCGCACGACGGCGCCCAGGTGGATGCTTATTCGCTCACGCACGCATTGCTTCAGGATGCGTTGCGCTGCGGGGCACAGGTTTTCGACAAAACCGAAATCACGGATATTCAACACGAAAAAACACAGGTGGTGTTGCGGACTAATCATGGGCATTCCATTCGGGCAAAACGGTTAGTCATTGCTTCCGGATATGAGTCTCAGGAATATTTGGAACAAAAAGTCACACGCCTGCACTCCACCTACGCACTCGTCAGTGAACCCATCGATAAGACCAAAATTTGGCACCGCGATGCGCTGATATGGGAAACTGCGCGTCCATATCTCTACCTCCGGACGACTCCCGATCGTCGTGTGCTGGTAGGCGGCAGGGACGAACCTTTTTATAGCCCCGGCAAACGCGACAAATTACTGGCTAAAAAGACAGCCTTGCTGGCACAGGATTTTGATAAAAGATTTCCAACGCTGGCCCCGCTCCAGGTGGATTTCAATTGGGCCGGCACGTTTGCCGAAACTGCCGACGGGCTTCCGTTTATCGGTTCTGTTCGCGAACGGCCACACACTGTGTTTGCATTGGGCTTCGGTGGAAACGGTATTGTGTTCAGCCAAATTGCGGGAGAAATCATCCGTGATGGGGCAGTGGGGAGGAAGAATCCGGATGCCCACATTTTTTCATTTGCCCGGGCGGGGGCAACACCGCAGGGTGATTGACCGCTATTGTTTAACCGCCTTTTCTTCCGCTTTCTTTTTCTTCTTAAAATACCGGCGCAGCAGGAAATTGTCCTGTACCGCCCGCAGGTCTTCGTCCAGTTTTTCCGAACCGCTGTCCAGGTTGCGGAGGGTTTTTTTCAGGTGTTCGGCGGATGCTTCATCGTAGAGCAATACCCCGATTGGACTGTTTTTGTTTTCCAGTTTACTTGTGGCATTTGATATGTTCGTGCTGGCCGTTTTCAGGTTATCGGCTGCATCGGATGCCGTGGTAGTCATTTGTTTCAGTTGCTGTACGGAG
>CAUJEY010000347.1 GCA_963169325.1 Bacteroidota bacterium | reverse complement strand
GTAGAGGTGTTTTGAAACTGCACTGAGTCGCAGCCCGCCGTGTACGAAAATGCAGCGAAGGGCGCCACAGGGTTGACGGGAATACAGTTCTGATCCGAGCTGACGGCGGCCGTGACTTTCACCCCGATTTTATTTTTCAGGTTTTGCGGCGAAATCAGTTGGACAAAGTAATCCCCCGCAGTAAGGCAATTAAGCGTAAAAATCGTATTCCCGTTGGTGTTGCAGGGGCCGGGCGTCATGGCCGTACAGGCGCCGTACAAGAGGCGGTAACGCAACAGGTTTCCATCCACGCCGGCTGGCAGGTCCAACTGAAAGGTAATATCCAGCTTCTCGTTCCCGCTCACCGTAATTTTATACCAGGTGGATTTAAAACCCGTCGGCACACCTAAACAACCCATCGCGGAGCCGTCTTCCCCGAACCCTTCGCCGATGGTATGGCAATCCACATCAGTAGAAGCGCTGAAGACGCCGGCGGCCGGCACATCGACCGGCACCGCATTGGAACAAAAATCGCCGGGGCTTTCCTCAATCCAGACTACCGGGTAATACGGCGTATGAATGTCCAACCCGCTTGGTGGCGTGAAACAATCTTCAAAAAGCAGGTAATACGTGCCGGGGCTTACGCAGCCCTCTTCCCATTCGTTTAAGGCGGGATATTGCGGATTGGACTTGTTATAACCGGTGGTATTGATTTCCGCGAGCGATGCAGGGTTGCCGGGCACGGTTTCGCGATACAAATGGGCGCCCCAAAAAAAATTGGCCTGTGTGGTTGGATTGATGGTTTTGGCCAGGGTATATCGCAGCTTCCCGGCTGTGCCGGCCACGATTTTGTACCATACTGAACGCGTATAACAGGAACTACTGTACGGATCGCCGGACGATCGGGTGGCGCAGTTGAGCACGAAAGGTACGGCAGAATATGTGCCCGCCCCGAGGATGGCCGGCGTATATGGCGGAGCGGTTTGTTGCAGACCATTGATCACGTTCGCATCTGGATAAAGATCGTATGGCGCCGCTACAGTGGGCTGTGCGTTGTAAGAAATGGAAACTGCCACTGGAAGGTTGGGCAGCATGTTTTTCATCGTGAGCACGAGGTAATACCGCACGGTATCGCGAATACAACCGTTTTTGTTGAAGCTCAGGGTTATATCATGGGTGGCGCCCGCAAGGAAAAAATTTTCTTCGATCTTGGTCAATCCATCCGTTTTCACGGAATCGATACCATCGCCGGATTGCAGGGTGGCAAAAGGAATAGCGCCGTTCACATCGCTTTCATATACGACCATGGCCGGATATTCCGCGGCCGGCACAGGCAGGTCGAGCCGCAGTGTGGCGTCGCCGGAGCCGGTTAGCACGAAGCTCATCCACAGGTTGCGCCAGGTTTCCTGTTGGGTGCCGGAGGCACTTGCTGTTGGTATGTTGTCGGTAAACAGCACATAAGGCACCACCGGGTTGTACACGTTCGGGTTATGCCCCACGCCGGTGAAGGGTATTCCCTCCGGCGGGTCAGTGAGTTGCGCTCCGGTGGAGCAATAAAACACGTCGTAACTGGGCGCCAGCCCCGGCACGCTGGGATGGGTATCGCCAACCTTGCCGTTGTACCACTGTCCGTCGCCGGGCACGGCGCCGAAATCGTAAGCGTTTACGGCATGATCGAAGCGGGAGGCTCCGGCCCGTTCGATATATAATTCGGGCGTCACCGACTTTTTCTTGTCGGCATCTTTGGCAAAAATTACGAGGGTGTAAACGCCGGGCGGCAAATTGCAGAGTTGTTTTTTCTGCGTCACGGCGCAGGGGTACACCGGCGTGTCGGTCAGGAGCCGGGCCGAATCAATACGCACATCGAAGGCAAACACCTCGGTGTGGTACTGTTTGGGCACGTTTTGAATAACTACATACGAGGGTTCCGTTATTTCAAAAACATAATAAGCAAAGCGGTTTTCCCCGGCCACGCAGGGTTGAATCGGGTGGATGCTGAACGGCGTATCGGGCGTACAGGCAAAAGTTTCGGTACCAAGAACGTATAACGAATCGGTGGACGCGGACGGAACATTAGCCTGAGCAGTTTTCCAGTTGGTGACGCCGGCATTGTACGCTTTGTAAGGGCGGTTATATCGGGCCAAATCAGGCGTTTCCACCGCAATACTGATCTGCGAAAGTTTGCCCACGTCGCCTTTGTCGCCGTTGTTAAAAACGGGGGTGTTGTAGCCCGGCCCATGTCCGTACGACACCAACGTGTACCAGCCCGGTTGAAACACCAGGCAGGGATCACTGAAAACGCCAAAACAATCGGTTACCTGGGCCACAACGCTGAGCGTCGCGGCCGGGTCGCTCGCCTGTCCGCGGAACAACCGCAAATCGCCGGTAGAGCCTGCCACATGTTGAATGGTCAGCGTTCGGGGCTGGTCCAAATAAAATTCCCGGTAAATGAGTTTGGTTGCCTGGTAACACGGTTGTTTTCCGCCTAATGTGGCCGGGTTGTTCAGGCAGGAATAAAAATCCGGCTCGCTGACGTGCAGGCCCGGTGCGGAAATATTGCCCATGTTTTCGGCCAGGTCGCGGGAGGAATAGGTCGTCTGAAGCGCATCGAACAACACCCGGGGTTGGTCGCCGTGGTTAATCTGCTCGTAGTCGCCGAAACCCGCGAGCGCATAAGTATCGCGCGCGGCACAGAAGCAAAAATTGTCGATGGGCGCCGCCGGGCTGTTGCCGTTCGAAGGAATACAGCCCGACAGGGTCTGTGCACCGGCAATCAATTCGCCTTCGGCATGCGCATTTTGGGCATTGGCCAAATCGTGCAGCGACGACGAATAAACGCGGTACCGGATAGCGGGCGGGTTGTTGACGTTGCCTGGCGAATAATGCACGGCCAGGTTGGACAAGGTGATAAGCCCTTCCTCCGGTTGTCCGCCCGGCCCGTCGCCGATTTGCCACTCGCGCACCATCATTTTTTTCCGGTTAAAACAAACGGAGCCTGCCGGCAAAACGGAATTGTCGCAACCGAAAAGGCCTGGCTGGGCATTGTATAAAACACCCGACTGAAGCGCTTGAAAGCTATTTAGCCGGTCCACATTGCCGGACTGCCGCAGCGAAAAGTCGGTTGCCTGTTGAGCCAATTGAGCCGTGATATTCAGCGTAAAAGGCAGGCCGAGGTGCCCGTAATCCCAACCGCCTTGCGGAAAGGGATTGATCGGATTTTGCCAGGTGGCGCCGATGCTGCCCAACACCTGAAGGGTGTATTTCCCGGCGGGCAAACACTTGGTTTGCCAGGTTTTTGCCTGAAATTGCCCGACAAGATCGGCTACCGGATCCAGTGTATTGCAGTCGCCGTCGGGCGCACCGTTGAACAGCCGCACGAGCGGGAATTCGTTACCGATGAAACTATTCTGAAAGTTCAGGGTGATATTGGCCGGCATGGCCAACTCGAACGTGGCGAATGTGGCAATATCGAAATGGCGGCCGTTGAAATCCACGCCTGTAGCCGGGTTCACGGCGCCGCAGTCGTTGAGCGCCATTCGGCCGTTGCAGGAAAAATAATCGGTAAAGTTGGTCGTAGTCCCGGCGCCCGGGCCTTGCGGCAATGTACCCAATTGGTTCGACGGCGTCGGTATCTGGCCGATCAGCGGGCGAGGCGCCGCAGTGGGTTTGTCGCCCCGCCGATCCACCCAAACGGCCATAGTTGTGTTGCCGCTTTCAAAGGTCTGTGGAAACAAAAGTTCAAAACTGTACCAGGTGTTCGGCTTCAGCAGGCAGGGATGTTCGATGCTGCGCACGGTGTTGTTGTTTTTTTT
>CAUJEY010000346.1 GCA_963169325.1 Bacteroidota bacterium | reverse complement strand
GTCATCAAACAGGACATCGCTGACAGGGCCGTTGGCATACAAACCACCGCGGCCGCCGCTGTTATTGTGTATGGTGACATGTTGAACCGTCAGGTTATTGTTGCTCAACTGTGCCGCAATACCGGCATCATTGCTGCTGCTACTGGCATAATTGCGCACGGTCAAATCCTGGATGGTGACATTGGTAATGTTGTTGCTGATGGCGATACCGCTACCGGAGGAGCCTAGCCCCGTACCGTCCAGGATCGTTCCGGCTTCGCTTGCGCCGTCGAGGGTAAGTGCTTTGTCGATCACCACCCGTTCGTTGTAGATTCCATCATCCACACGTACGAAGTATCCATCCAGCGTTGTAACGTCGTCTATAGCAGCTTGTATGGTGGAATACCCATTAATCAACATAGTTCCTGCCATATCTGCATACACCCGCACCGGAGCGGCAAAATTGATGGCGTTTCCGCTGTTCAGAAGTGTGGTTTGAAGATAGTCCACATAGGCGTTGCATAGTTGCTGGCTTGAGCCAAGTCCAAACTGCACATTTGTTATTTTAGCGCCCGCACCAAAAAGGATCGAACCCCAGGTGGGGTCGGCAGCCCAATCGGCCAGCGTCTTGGGGGAGCCACCTCCTCCAGGAGGAGCAACGCCGGCGATACCGACCCAGTTCCCATTTGAAGCCTGTCCATATAAACGCCAGGTTCCATTATCTTTATCTACACTTACATCATTCCATGCATTGGCCGCAGGGCTATCCATCAAATTCACCAAAATCAGATCCCAGGTTTGTTCGCCACTCCGGACTGCCGTGAAACTGGCTTGCGAAGCCGCCCACTGTGTGGACTGTATCCCGATGCGGAACGCGACGGTGCGGACTGTAGGATTAGGCTCCATGTACCAACGGTAGGCGGCCGTAAAAGAGCCGCCAGTAAGGTCGGAGGCCGGCGCAAAGCCGCTCAAGTTGACGGTGCTCAACGTGGATTTCGCTGGGTTGCCGGTAGGCGCAATAATCTTTACCGCTCCGCCCCCTGTGCTTCCCGTCGGGCCACCTACAAACTGCAATTGTTGTGCAATAGCGATGTCGTCGGCTGCGGTGGGTGTTTGGCCGGGTTTGCCGTGCAGGGTAAGGTTAACCCCAACCAAGTCTGTGCCGGAGGTATTTCGGGTATCATCCGAGTACCAGCCGCCGGAAGCGCCCAGCGAAGTAATGATGGATTGCGCCTCGGTCCGTGGCATCTCCATAAAGAAGGCCATTACCGCTAAAGAAAACAGGAGTGAGTGCCTAACGAAAACAGTATTGGCGTTAATTCGGGCAGGAGTAAAGATTTTTTTCATAAATATTGGTTTGTCGCCTTGCCGGCGGGTAATCGTAATGTGGAGTTGGCGTTTATTCTGTGATCGTAGGGCAAAACCGCCGACAGGAAACAGGGATAAGACTTTTCATATTCGCGCAATCAGTACCAGGCCGCTGGCAGGTCATGCCGGAAGCAGGATTTGATCTTATTGTAAAAATCAGGTTGAAAATGGAACGGCAGGTTCCCAAAAAAACAATATTGCCCGACCGGAGGTCGAACAACCAAGACAGCAAACACGATTCTAAAAAAGAATCTGCTGCCGTCTCCCGGAAGGAGCGTGCCCCAAGATGGGCGGTTAGACTGATCACGTGATTAAAATTTTGACTCGAGTTAACTTTGGTAAAACACCTGATGATCAGGTGGAGAGGCAATTAAATGGATTAAAAATAAGGATTAAAAAATTCCAAAACAAATGTAAGACGAATTTTACTAACCCGTATCCATAATGTTCATAAAAATTACAAAAAACAGGGTATATTCGTCTAAATTAACAATTAGTACATTGTAATCTACGTTTTTTGACATTTTGCCCCGCCTGTTCAACCCCTCCCCCATCCTCTCGACTCAAGTACGGGAGGATGGGGGCGCAGCCATCAACTTAAGGCCTCGGAGAGGCCCAACGTTTGTAGAATTGATGATTAGGCATACGCATGGGCCTCGGAGAGGCCTAACAGATTCTAAAATTATTCATTGACAATTACGTAAAACCATAAACGTTAGGCCTCTCTACCGCCGAGTGTCGGCTGTGCATATTACTGCCCGCGATTCAACCCCTCCCCCATCCCCTCCCCCGAAGGGAGGGGGGCTTGATTTCGTGTTACTTTTATGTTTTCGTATTTGGGATCAATGAGTAATGTACGGGCAAGCCCCCCTCCCCTTCGGGGGAGGGGATGGGGGTGGGGTTGAACTGCGGGCGGTAATATGCGCAGCCGGCACTCGGCGGTATCGCGGTTAAAAACCAATGATTAGGACGGGGTGAAGCGAAATGGGTGCAGAGCGGTCGAACGTTTGGGTTTTTGAGATGTCGCCTGCTCGTACCTCGCAGACGACACCTCAACAACCGGGTCGATCGTACAAACCGGGAATTGCTGCCCGGAATCAATCCTGCCCCATAAACACCAGGCGTTTTGCGACGACTTGATCGCCCATACGCAGTACAACTGTGTACACGCCGTATTTCAGACCGGCTTCCCGCAGGTTGATTCGCGCGGTTTGCTCCGTTGCCCCGTCGAAGGTTCGGTGATACGCCAGGCGTCCTGTTTGGTCGTACAACAGCAGGTCAGCCGTTTGAAGTTCGGTACCGGTCATTTCGATATTTACCAGCTCGCTCGCCGGGTTGGGGTACAGGTGCAGTTGAAGACCGGCGGTTTCGTCCGCGATGTTTGTTTCGGGTTCTGCCGATATGTCGTCTCCGGCTCTCGTTTCCGCCGGGCCTTGCGCCGACACCGACGTCACGGTCAGGATGCCGGTAGCCGGCGCGAAGCTGCAGGCGATGTTGTTCGGCATTACCACAGGAGCGGCAAAACTTCCGCTTTTACCGCCCGCCACATTGGCAATCAGGAAGGTAGCGCCCACCAATGGGGTATACCCAAAATCGGCTTGCAGGGTACCGGCATAAGCGACCATGCCGCTGACGTTGAGCTGGTCGAAATCGGTGCAAGCAGTGGAAGCCCCGTTGACAGTGACGGTGTATTTGGCGCCTCCCATAAATGTCAGGTCACCCGTGATCGTCATACAACCCACCGGACTGCCCGGCGCGATGTCGCCGCCGGAGGCCACGGTCACGCTGCCGGTAAGCGTACCGGCGCCCGTGAGTTTACCCGAACCCGATGCGGTGAATCCACCGGTGCTGCTGATGAAGGTATTGCCCAACAGGTCCCAGTTGCCGGCCGTCGCGGTAGCCGCGCCGCTGAAGGTTTTCACCGAAGCCGTGCTGAACAGGGCGTTGCCGGCGGGTTTGGCGAAATCAAAACGGTGTATTTTCCCCGTACCGCTCAGCGTTTGGTCGGCGCTGCCGCGCAGGCTGATATAGGCGTTGTTGGATGTGCCGGTACTCCAATTGGTCGCGGAGGTCGTCACATTGCCGTTCACTTTCAGCACTTTGCCGGCCGGGTTGGCATTGAGCGTAAACGATCCGCTGGGGGTGGCATCGATGGTCAGGCTGTTGTTTACCTGCAAATCCTGTTTGAGCGTTACAATCGCGTTGTTTGCCGCCAGGCGCAGGTCGTCGATGCTACCGCTGAAATTGAAGGTAGCGCCGGACAACGTGCGCAGCACTCCGCCGGTGTTATCGAAGAAGCCCGCGCCCGTTAATTCGCCGTTGGTGAACAGCCAGATATCGGCCGGCATCAGTACGTTGCCGCCGGTTTTGTTTACATCGAGTTTGAACAAAGAACCGCTGCCCACAGTCGTGATGGTTTGGTCGGTACTGCCGGTCAGGCTGATGAAAGCATTGGTGGAAGTATTCCAGGAGAACACTTCTGTGCTTACGTTGCCGGTCACTTTTAGTTTTTTACCCGCCGGGGAAGCCGTCATCCGGAAACCCGCGCCGGCGCCGGCCAGGGTGAGAGAATTGACCACCTGCAAATCCTGGTTGAGGGTGATGGTTCTCGAACCGCCGTTGGTGGTGCAACGCAGGTCTTCGATGGTGCCGCTGAAATCAAAGATAGCATTGCCTTTGGTGTTGAACACTCCGCCGGTGTTATCGAAAAAGCCTGAGCCGCTCAGTTTGCCGGTGTGTTGCAGGTCGAGGTTGTCGGGCATCAGCACGTTGCCGCCGGTTTTGGCCACTTCGAGGCGGTTGATGAGGCCGGTACCAGAGACGGTTTGATTGGCGTTTCCATTTAGTACGACGGTAGCCAGGCTACTGCAGCTACCGGCATTCCACCCATTGGCGTCGTTGCTGATCAGGGCGCCTTTCACATAGATATTGCCGCTGCTGCAGTTGCCCAGTTTGTTCACCGATGTAAGAATAAGGCTGTCGGCGACATTCAGGTTTTGGGTGAGGGTGATCGTGCCGTTGCCTGTAAACTCCACGTCGTCCACGGTACCGGCGTAGTCGAAAGCGGCGTTACCGGCGGTACGAAGGCGGCCGGGGTTATTTTGCAACGCTCCGGTGGCCAGGCCTTTCAGCGTGGCATTGGCCGTCAGCGTCAGGTTGTCGTTCATCAGCGCGACGCCCGAAGTTTTGCCGATGTCCAGTTTGGACCACTGGCCGGTCCCCGACAGTTCCTGACTTCCGGCACCATCCAGCACTACGTAAGCCCAGGCGCTGCATCCGCCGGCCACCCAACCGTTAGCGTCGTTGTTGATGACGTGTCCTTTTACTTTTATGTTGCCGCTGCTGCAATTGCCGATGGCATTTACGGAAGTGATCCTGAGGGTGTTGTTAACCTGGATATGTTGCATGGGCGCGATATTGCCGCCGCCCAGCAGTTCGAGGTTATACAAGGCGGCAGCGGTATTGGCGCTGACGCTGCCATTGAATTTTACGGTACTCGTGCCCGCGTTCAACCGGCCGGCCAGGGGTACGCTGAGTTCCTGTGTCAGCGTGAGGGTTTGGCTGCCGAGTGACAAGGCGCCGGTGTAAGAAGCATCGACGATCACCTTGGCCACGGATGCGCTGACGTCGAGCGAGGCATTGCTGTTGCCGAGGCAGGAAAAGAAGGCCACGTGACCGAGGCCGGGCACGCCAGGGTTATCGGCCGGGTCAAGCCAGTTGTTGGGGTTGCTCCACAGGCCGTCGCCGCCGCCATTCGTCCAGCGGTATACCGTACCGGCCGGCAATGTGGGCGTACAGGCCGTGGCGGTGACGGCTAAAAGGTTGCCGTATGGATTACCGCCGCCGGCGTATTCGAAGTGTTTGAGCACGGTATAATTCCCCGCGCCGGCGGGATCGTATTCAAACACTACTCCATAATAATCATTTCCGCCGGAGCTGGTGGTGCCGTAAAATTTTCCGTCCACCTCAATCAGGCCTCCCTGGGGGTAGCTGCCTTCCGGGTCATTAAAGTCGTGCAGGATGGTGTAGGCATCGCCCGTCGGATCGTACTTGAACAATACGCCATTGTAATTCGCACCGCCGCCCCGGGTCATGCCGTAAAACATACCGTCTTTTTCAAGCAGGTTGCCGCCGGGTTCGTTCCCGTTAGCATCATCGAACTGGAACAATTCGTTGAAAGCAGGTCCGGCTGGATCATACTCGAACAGTACCCCGTCGTAGGAGGGGCCTCCATAGGCGGTCATGCCGTACAATTTGCCCCCGTAAACCAGCAGTCCGCCCTCGGGATTACTGTGTATGGAGAAGTGATGCAAAACGGTATAGGCGCTGCCCACGGGATCATATTCGAATAAAACGCCGCCGCCGTTGTCGCCGCCGTAGTACGTTACGCCGTATAATTTACCGCCCATTTCCACCACGCCTTCGGTAGGATTGCTGCCTTCGGGCTCATTGAAATGATGTTTCACGGTATAAGTGCCGCTACCGGCGAAGTCGTATTCAAACAACACCCCATTGTCGTTCAGGCCGCCGGAGCCGGCCAGTCCGTAAAATTTTCCACCTATCTCAATCAAATTTTCGCGGGGGTACCCGCCATTGTCCGGATCGTTGGATTGAAATTGGTGTATGACGCTGAAGTTGTTTCCTATCGGATCAAATTTGAACAATGTTCCGTTTCCATAAACGCCTCCCTGCTGTGCCAAACCATAAAAACTGCCGCCTTTTTCGATCAAACTGCCGTTCGGTTGCCGCCCCATCGGCGCGGTGTCGAATCCAAAAAGCACGACGAAACTCCCGCCCCCGACGGCAGGGTCGTACTCAAACATCAAACCGGATCCAAAGCCCGGTCCATCCGAGGTCATACCGTACAATTTTCCGTTCGACTCCATGATGCTGCCATAGGGACTCCGGCCGCTGGTATATAACTCGAAACTGTGCAAGATCGTGTAAGCGTTCGTCGATGGGTCAAATTCAAACAACACGCCATCGTTCTCCGTGCCGCCGGAAGACGCCATCCCGTACAAATTATCGCCCACCACGATCGGAGTTCCCTGTATATTCCGGCCGTTGTCTCCGTCGAAATCATGTACAATGGAGTAGGTATCATTCGTGGGGTCGTAGGCAAAAATAATTCCCTCGTCAAATGCGCCGCCGGAATTCGCCGTTCCGTAGAATATGCCGTCTTTTTCCACCAAACTGCCGAGTGGATTACCCCCGTTTGCCGGATCGGTATAATCAAACTGATGCAAAACGGTAAACATACCACCGCCCGCGGGATCGTATTTAAACAAAATGCCGGAATAGAACTGACCGTCGTCCTCCACTGTACCGTACATGACGCCGTCTTTTTCAACCAGGTAACTATCCGGGTAACCGCCGACATTGTCGTAATCGAAATGGTACAAAGCCGTGTAGGTACCGCCGCCGGCCGGATCGTAGCGAAACAACACCCCGCTTCCGTAATCACCGCCTTGTTGCGTTAATCCGTAAAATACACCGCTTGAGTAATGCAGGCCACCTTTCGGATTTCCTCCATCGGCGTCATTAAAATGATATAAGACGCTGAAACCTCCGCCCGAAAAATCGTAACGATACAGGGTGCCTCCACCCTCGTTGCCGCCATAAGGCGTTACCCCGTAAACGGCGCCGCCCACTTCTATCAAACGGCCCACCGGGTATGCCCCATCCCCTTCTTCCTCAAAGTGCCGCAGGGTAACGTATGCCCCCGTGGCCGGGTTGTATTCAAACAGGACGCCGCTATCGTTCGTGCCGCCTTCTTCCGTTACACCGTAAAATTTGCCGTTGGAAGCCTTCAGCAGGCCCGTTCTTCCCGGGGAGCTCCCGGATATGGCAGGGAGTGGATAAAAATTATAATCAGAACCGTTGGCTCCCAAATTAAAAACGCCCCCGGTTTCCAAATCGTCAGGCCCCGAAGTAACCAGCCCCCATAGTTTGGTTTGGGCATTCAGGGTATTAGCCGCCAGGAGCAATAAAAAGATCAAAAAGGTCGCCGCATAAATGCGCGCGTAAGGTAATTTGTGATCTGCGGCGCTAAACGGGAGTGCAAGCGTTGTCATAGGAAAACATGCTTTAGGATAAACAAGGGAGATGTGCGAACCTTGTTGGGTTTCGGCTGTAAAGTTAGGTAAATGGGAATGGGGACAATCATCCCCGGTATGGGGGAAAATTGTACCTATTTTAAAATCAGAGGGTTACTAACAGCAATGAAGCAGCTTCTACCCCGGGCATATGGTCAGCTATTTAGCAGTAACGACAAACCTTTTTGTAATGGTCTTCGAGTCGTTGCGCAGCACGAGTGTGTACACCCCTCCCGGCAATCCGGCTTCCTTTGCGGATAATCGAACGACTTCGCCATCCGGGGTTCCGTAGAGGTGATGATGCCAAACGCGACGGCCGCCCTGGTCGTAGATCATCAGGTCGGCGGGCCGGCCTGCCAGGCCCGTCACTTCCAGGTTCACCATTTCGAACGCCGGGTTGGGATACACCCGGAAGTTCATTTCCGGCGTATCAGCATCGGCGGCGCCTTCCTCCACACGGTCTTCGCCCGGCAAAAGCGGCGTTACGCCCGTGACCGTCAGTACGCCTGTGGCCGGCGCGAAGCTACAGGCGATGTTGTTCGGCGTTACCACCACTAAGGGAGCAAAGTTTCCGGTTTTAGTGCCCGCTACATTGGCGATCAGGTAGGTAGCGCCCATCGCGGGCGTGTACCCGAAGTCGGCGTGCAGGGTACCGTTGTACGTGACCGCGCCGCTGACGTTTATCTGGTCGAAATCGGTGCAGGCGGTCGTCGCGCCGTTGAGATCAACGGCGTAGGTGGCGCCCACCTGGAAGCTCAGGTCACCCGTGATCGTCATACAACCCACCGGGCTGCCCGGCGCGATCCCCCCGCCGGAGGCCACGGTCACGCTGCCGGTGAGCGTACCGGCGCCCGTGAGTTTACCCGTACCCGATGCGGTGAATCCGCCGGTACTGCTGGTGAAGGTATTGCCCAGCAGGTCCCAGTTGCCGGCCGTCGCGGTAGCCGCACCGCTGAAGGTTTTCACCGAAGCCGTGCTGAACAGGGCGTTGCCGGCGGGTTTGGCGAAATCAAAACGATGTATTTTTCCCGTACCACTCAGCGTTTGGTCGGCGCTGCCGCGCAGACTGATATAGGCGTTATTGGATGTGCCGGTACTCCAATTGGTAGCGGAAGTCGTCACATCGCCGTTCACTTTCAGCACTTTCCCGGCCGGGTTGGCATTGAGCGTAAACGATCCGCTGGAGGTGGCATCGATTGTCAGGCTGTTATTCACCTGCAAGTCCTGTTTGAGCGTTACAATCGCGTTGTTTGCCGCCAGGCGCAGGTCGTCAATGCTGCCATTGAAATTGAAGGTGGCGCCGGACAACGTGCGCAGCACCCCGCCGGTGTTATCGAATAAGCCCGAGCCCGTTAATTCGCCGTTCAGGTACAGCCAGATATCGGCCGGCATCAGTACGTTGCCGCCGGGTTTGTTTACATTGAGTTTGAACAAAGAGCCGCTGCCCACGGTCGTGATGGTTTGGTCGGTACTGCCGGTGAGGCTGATGAAAGCATTGGTGGAAGTATTCCAGGAGAATACTTCTGTGCTTACGTTGCCGGCCACTTTTAGTTTTTTGCCCGCCGGGGAAGCCGTCATCCGGAAGATGGCGCCGGCGCCGGCAAGGGTGAGGGTATTAAGCACCTGCAAATCCTGGTTGAGGGTGATGGTTCTCGAACCGCCGTTGGTGGTGCAACGCAGGTCTTCGATGGTACCGGAGAAATCGAAGCTCGCATTGCCTTTGGTGTTGAACACCCCGCCGATGTTGTCGAAAAAGCCTGAGCCGCTCAGTTTGCCGTTGTGTTGCAGGTCGAGGTTGTCGGGCATCAGTACATTGCCGCCGGATTTGTTCACCTCGAGCCAGGGGATCAGCCCCGGGCCACTTACGGTTTGGTCGGCGGCGCCGTTCAGGCTGATAAACGCGCTCGCCGTCCAGCCATTAAGGTCCTGCGTGACCACATTTCCCATGACCTTCAGGCGCATACCGCCGGTAGAATTTATACCTGATGCGGATACGACTTCCAGATCGCCCGCGATATTCAGGTGCTGCAACAGGCTCAGCCCTACACAGTTTACCAGCACATCCTCCACCGTGCCGGCATAGTCGACGATAATAGAGGAACTGGAGATGCCCAGTTTTAACCCGCCGCCGGCATTGAGCATGTTGGCGCCGGCAGTTCCGTTCAAACCGTAAGCGACAGATACCGTGCTGTTCATCAACACATTGCCTCCGGCTTTGGCGATATTCAGCCAACCATAAGCGCCGGCACCATTGAGGGTCTGATCGGCGGTTCCGACGAGACTGACAAAGACCGTATTACTGCCTGACGGCTTATACCAGCCGTTGGCGTCGTTGTTCGTCACATTGCCAGCGACCCTGATTTCCACATTGGAAGTGGCGTTCGTACTGGAGATACCGGTGAGGGTCAGGTTGTCCGATACGTTCAGGTGCTGCCCCAGTTTCAGCGTGCCACAGTTGAGCAGAAGATCATTCAAGGCAGCCGGGCAATTGACCGTTATCGTCGAGCTGCCTGTGCCCAGCACAACCGTTCCCGTTCCGGCGTCTAATTGGCCGGCGGTGGCCACGGTCAGCTCCTGCGTCAGCGTCAGCGTTTGGGCGCCCAGATGAAGTACGCCCGGATAACTTGCGTCCATCACCACTTTAGCGAGTGTCGTGTTGACATTCAAGATGGCGTCTGACAATCCGTAGCAGGCGAAAAAGGCGGTGTGGCCTGCGCCGGGTACGGCGGTGGTATTCGTTGGACTGAGCCAGTTGTTGGGATTGTTCCACAGGCCGTCGCCGCCGGCGTTGGTCCAGCGATACACCGTGCCGGATGGCAGCGGGCTTGCGCATACAAGTCCCGTGCCCTGGATATCGAAAGTGTAGGGGTTTTCATCGCCGTCCGTATTGAAAATGGACAGCGTGGCTACGTGTGTTCCGCCCGCGCTTGGATCGAAGATCAGGTCGAAACTAGTATTGGTGTTGGCTGGAATCGTAATTGGATAAGAAAGCGGTTGCAAGGCGAATTGCGTGGCGCCGGCGCCGGCAAGGGATATCCCGGAAATCAGGAGATCGCTGCTACCCGAGTTCTGGATGGCAAAACTGTGGGTCAGCTGCTGGCCGTTGACAAAGAGGCTGCCGAAGTCGGTACCGTCGGCGGGGTCGGGTATGGCATCGCCGCTGATAATTGGAATATTGTTGCCCAACAGCTCGATTTCAGCGCAATCTTCGTCAATCTGGCCGTTGCAATTATCGTCGAGCCCGTTGCCGCAGATTTCGGCGGAAGGCGCATTCACGGTTACGACGGCCGTACAGGTACTGGTATTTCCGGCGACGTCGTACGCTGTCAGTGTAACAACCTGTTGTCCGATCATATTGGGGTACATAACCGGGTTATCCAGCCAGGTGTTCAAGTTTTCAAAATAGGTACAATCATCTCCCCTACCCTGGCTCAGGCCGTTGATCCACAAGTTATTCGTTCCGGAGTACAAGGCCAGCAAGGCATCAAGATCGTTGTCGCCGTCCATATCGCCCAGGGCAGCGTTCAGATGAAACTTATTCGTCAGGTTTTGGCCATTTGATTCAAAAAAGCCCTGACCGTCATTCAGCAATATAGCAAAAGTATTGTTTGGAGATGTTCTGGAAACGATTGCGTCGATATCGCCGTCGTTATCCAAATCACCCAGCGCCGCAGCGTTATTAGCGCCTGCGCCGAATGATTGTCCGGTTGCCGTAAAATTCCCGGCGCCGTCATTGATCCAGACATCATTGGATTGAAGGAAATTGGTCACAAACGCATCCAAATCACCGTCGTCATCAAGGTCGGCCAGATCAGCATCAAAACTATCTGAAGCACCCAACATTTGGCCGGAGTCGGTAAAATTCCCCGTGCCATCGTTCCAATACACCCGATCAGATTGGGTGTCATAATTGGCTTCGAACATATCCAGATCGCCATCGCCATCAAGATCTCCCAGAGATAGTCCCCAGGTTCGATATGCCCCCAGGTTTTGGCCCGGGTTGGAAAAAACACCGGCGCCGTTATTGATCCAAATTTCATTGTGATTGCCATCGTTGCCGATACAGGCGTCCAGGTCACCGTCACCGTCAATATCGCCCAACGCTGCGGAGGTGCTGTTTGCATTTCCCAGGCGTTGCCCTGAATCCGTAAAAATCCCGTTGCCGTTGTTCATCCAAACGAAGTTGGGCAGATTCTGGCCGTGTCCGTTTGCTACAAATGCATCCAGGTCGCCGTCGCCGTCCAGGTCACCCAATTCCACATTGCGTGGTTGCGAAGCACCGCCAGGCACAAGCAGGCTTTGCCCGGAATTGGTCATCAACCCGAAGCCGTTGTTGAACCACACTTCTCCGGGTTGATTCGAAAGATATACCATAAATGCGTCGAGGTCTCCGTCGCCGTCCACATCGCCCAGGGATACATCGCTGCATTGGCCGTTGCCAAGGTTTTGTCCGAAAGGATAAAACAAGGGTGTTTGCAGGTCCAGTATTTCATCCAGTAAGATAGTATGTCCTTCACAATCCTGTGGCAAGGTCACGGTAATATCCCGGCAAGCCACTTGGGGCGCCGTATTATCCGGTTGCAAGGGATCGACGGTCAGCATCAAGGGATCTGACAGGCAATCGTTGGCGTCCTTAACCAGCATGTTATAAGCGCCGGGGGCAAGGTTGAGAAAAATCGCACTATTTTGATAGGTGTTTCCGCCATCTTTGGAGTATTGATAGGGCCCCGCGCCTTCATATACACTATTTATTTTAACAGACCCGGACAAGGGCGCCTGGCATGTCGGCGGAGTGGCAGTCACATCGATGCTTAGGGCCGGACAATCCGGCCCAACCGAAAGGCGGGCAAATTGCGGGCGGGAAGCGATACCGGCAATCATCTCCTGCATTACGGTGTAGGTATCGGTGGCGGGATCAAACTCAAATATCACGCCGTCATCGGTAACGCCGCCGGCGTTCGTGACGCCGAAAAGTTTTCCGGATAACTCCATCAGAGAACCGTCAGTATAAGCGCCAGAAGGTTGGTCAAAATTATGTCGGACATTGAAATCGTTGGTAGTTACGTCAATATCAAACAATACGCCGTAATCGCCAGAGCCACCGCTGGAGGTGAGGCCGAAAAGTTTGTCGCCGGAAACAAGCAGGTCGCCGACGGGGTCGCTGCCTGTTGAACCCTCAAAATGGTACAATACGTATTGGTAGTTGTTCACCAGATCATAGGCAAAAATCACACCGAAGTCGTTGTTCCCGCCGTCGCACATACCGTACAGCACATCGTCCTTAAAGGCAAGCCCACCCCGCGGATACCTACCGTCGTAGTCGTTGAAATGGTGCAACACTGCAAAATTATTGGTCCAGATATCGTATTCAAAGATTGTCCCGAAGCCATTTGCGCCTCCGATCGAGGTCATACCGTACACCTTGTTATTCACAGCAAGCAGCCTGCCGAGCGGTACCCCGCCGTCCGTATCCGTATCGAAGTCGCGAACCACCTGGTAATAATTTGCATTTGGAATATACCTGAATAATACCCCGTCCCCATTGGCGCCTCCCAAAGCGGCCGTACCCCACAATTCGCCCCAAATTTCGATCATTCCGCATTGGGGATTTTTGCCCGTGGCGTCGTCGAAATCGTGTTTAACAGAAAATGTATTGGAATTGGGGTCGAATTCATAAAGAACACCAAAACCTGAAGCACCTCCGTGCACGGTCGTGCCGAAAAACCGGTCTGGAAACGATGTCAATGCCAGACTGCCCGTCGGGTGCTCTCCGCCGGCGCCACCGGTAAAATGGTGCACTGCGGCAAATCCTGTGTTGTCTGTTTTGATTTTGAAAATAGCGCCTGAATTAGAGGGGCCACCGCCTGTGGTTACCCCATAAAGTCTCGTCTGTGCTCCGGCAGTGCCGGCAGCAAGGAGAAAGAATAAACACAGCACCCAGCCTTGTAATGCAGATGCCGGTAACAAGGCGGTCGTCATTTGATTTTTCATACGTCGAAAAGGAAAAGAGAGGAAAGAAAATGTCTTGAACTACCCAGGCAAAACGGGCTTTCAGATTTGCTCACGGGATAATTCAGGGGGAGATTAAACCGGATGAAATCCGTGTATGCACAAAAATCAGATTTTTCCCGACTTCAACACCTATTCCGGGGTTTATTTTAGACCAAATGATTGCCCTTTCTTAATCGCCAATCTGTGATGAGATGGTCTAAAAAATAGGAGCCATTCCATAATCCATGGAATGACTCCTACCAAACCTGCATTTATGCTTTACGATGTAGTCAAATCGATGACAAGTTCATTATCAATCCTGCCCCATAAACACCAGACGTTTTGCGACCGCCCGCTCTCCCATGCGCAGCACTACCGTGTACACGCCGTACGTCAGGCCGGCTTCCCGCAGGTTGATTCGCGCGGTTTGCTCCGTCGCCCCGTCGAAAGTTCGGTGATACGCCCGGCGCCCGGCCTGGTCGTACAACAGCAGGTCAGCCGTCTGAAGTTCAATACCGGTCATTTCGATATAGACCACATCGCTCGCCGGATTGGGGTACAAGTGCAGTTGAAGACCGGCGGTTTCGTCCGCGATTTCCACGGCGGGTTCTGCCGATGTTTCGGCTCCGGCCCTTGTTTCCGCCGGGCCTTGCGCCGACACCGACGTCACCGTCAGGATGCCGGTAGCCGGCGCGAAACTGCAGGCGATGTTGTTCGGCAACACCGTGAGCGTGGTAAAGTTGAGGTTCTTGCTGCCGCTTACGTTCGCGATCTTGTAGGTGGCGCCTGCCGCCGGCGTGTAGCCGAAATTGGCCTGCAAGGTACCGGCGTAGGTGGTATTACCGCTTACGGTAACACGGTCGAAATTGGTGCAGGCCGTCGTGGCGCCGTTGATATTGACCGTGTATTTGGAGCCGGCCTGGAACACCAGGTCACCCGTGATCGTCATACAACCCACCGGACTGCCCGGCGCGATGCCGCCGCCGGAAGCGCAGGTGACATTGCCGGTGAGCGTACCGGCTCCGGTTAACGTACCCGCTCCCGATGCGGTGAAACCGCCCGTACTGCTGGTGAATGTATTGCCCAACAGGTCCCAGTTGCCGGCCGTCACAGTAGCCGCGCCGCTGAAGGTTTTCACCGATGCGGTGCTGAACAACGCGTTGCCGCCAGGTTTGGCAAAGTCAAAACGATGTATTTTCCCCGAACCGCTCAGCGTTTGGTCAGCGCTGCCGCGCAGGCTGACGTAGGCGTTGTTGGATGTGCCGGTACTCCAATTGGTAGCGGAAGTCGTCACATTGCCGTTCACTTTCAGCACTTTGCCGGCCGGGTTGGCATGGAGCGTAAACGATCCGCTCGGGGTGGCATCGATGGTCAGGCTGTTATTCACCTGCAAATCCTGTTTGAGCGTTACAATCGCGTTGTTTGCCGCCAGGCGCAGGTCTTCGATGCTGCCGCTGAAATTAAAGGTAGCGCCGGACAACGTGCGCAACACCCCGCCAGTGTTGTCGAAGAAGCCCGAGCCCGTTAATTCGCCGTTCAGGAACAGCCAGATATCGGCCGGCATCAGTACGTTGCCGCCGGTTTTGTTTACATCGAGTTTGAACAAAGAGCCGCTGCCCACGGTCGTGATGGTTTGGTCGGTACTGCCGTTCAGGCTGATGAAGGCATTGGTGGACGTATTCCAGGAGAACACTTGTGTGCTTACGTTGCCGCCGACCTTTAGTTTTTTACCCGCCGGGGA
>CAUJEY010000345.1 GCA_963169325.1 Bacteroidota bacterium | reverse complement strand
GCCTCCCCCACTTTCCCCTGCGGGGTATAATCCCGTTCCGGGTACCCTTCGTGCCCGCGCATATTGGGAAACCATTTCCACAGGAATCCGCCGGCCCACCACGATTCGGGCTGAAAGGTGTCTAACAGCGCCGCGATGCAGTTGGCCTGCGCTTGTTCGTTGATCGGGCGCTGTTCGATGCCTTTTTCGAGTTCCCAGTTGCGCCCGCCGCAACCGTCCACGCTGAGGTAGCCGAATTCTGTGAAGAGCACCGGACGGTCCTGTTTGCGGCTGAACGCGCGCAGGCGTTGGCGAATGGGCTGCCAGGCGGTTTTCAGGGCTTCGATGTCGGGGGTGGGCGCATCCACGAGCGGAAAGTAGCCGCCCAGACCGATGTAATCGAGGTCTTGCCAGAAGGGCACACGTTCCCAGTCGTCCCAGTTGGCGGAGTACACCAATTTGCCGCGGTAAGTTTGGCGGATTTTTTGGATGAGTCCGGACCAGTATGCCGGCCGTTTGGTGATGGCGGTGTTGAATTCGGTGCCGATGCAGAATAAATCGACGGACAGGGAATCGGCCAGCCCGGCCATGCGCAGGATATATTTTTCGTAATCCGACTCCCATTTTGCCCAGTCATCGGCAGTGGAAAAATCGAGGGCGCCGGTCCAGCTGCCCGGTATGTACACCTGTGGCTTCAGCATGACCTTAATGCCGGATTCGTGCGCCAGCCGCACGGTTTCGCGTACGCCGACGGGCCGCTCGCCCCACCATTGCCAGTCGTGTTCGTTGAAGCGCACCGAGGGTTGGCCTGTACGGGTGAAGGCGTAAGGCACCACGGCGATCCAGTTGGCGCCCACCGATTTTACATGGGGCATGGGGTTGGCGGGAAAGGGTTCGGGCGGCGCCACAAAGGTCAGGCCGTTCATTTTGCCGCTCACCGGCAGCCCGGCGGCGGCCTGCAGGGGCGATTGGGCCGGCTGTGCGCAGCGGCAGGTGAAAGCGAAAATCAGCCACAGGGGCAGGTATTTTATCATCTGATATCCTTTTAGTAGTAGGGTGTTCAAAACGAGGGGAAATTATGCTGCCATTTTTTATTTGTTTTGTTACCAAAATCTCCCCTAACCCGCGTGTCATGCTGTAAGCATCTGACTCAGTGGCAACCATTATTTTACTTTAAAATATGACACTTTTGGCCGTTTTTGATAAAATTTATGAAAAAAGATTGGTCAGATGCTTACAGCATGACACGCGGGTTAGGAGGAACTTCCGGTGGCAAAACAAGCAAAAAATAGCAGCAAAGTGACTTTGGACTTTTGAACACCCTACCTTTTATGGGATAAATATCCATAATTCGCCTATGCTGTGGGGCGAATTTTTAATTCGCCCGTAGAGCAGGCGAATTAAAAATTCGCCCCACATTTGTCCCGCTATGCTTTCCGTATATTCCGACACTTATTTTATGCAACAGGCGCTGGCCGAAGCGCAAAAGGCCTATGAGGCAGGCGAAGTGCCCGTGGGCGCCGTCATCGTGTGCGACAACCGCATCATCGCCCGGGCACACAACCAGACCGAACAACTGACCGACGTGACGGCCCACGCGGAAATACTGGCCCTCACGGCTGCCTCAGGACACCTGGGCAGCAAATACCTGCCCGATTGCACCCTGTTCGTTACCCTGGAACCCTGTGTGATGTGCGCCGGCGCGCTGGCCTGGGCCCAAATCGGCCGGGTGGCCTACGGCGCCTCCGACGACAAACGCGGGTTTATGCTGTACGGCGGCAAAACGCTGCTGCACCCCAAAACAAAACTCGAAATGGGAATTCTGGAGCAGGATTGTTCCTTGTTGCTGAAGGCTTTTTTTCGGGGCAAACGGGAGTGAGTATTGCCCCCATTCCTATATAAAAAATCAGCGAAAATGAGCCGCAGCCATCTTCGCTGATTTTTTTATACTCCGGGTAATTCAAATTTTAATCCACCACCACCAGCGGCTGGGAGCACGTGACCGTGGTTTCTTCCCGGAACGGAAATACTGGTCATCGGCGGGAATATCGCCCACGCACTGCCGCTATTTAGGTTGGAGGTTAGAAGGTTGCTGATTAGAAGGTTGCTGGTTAGAAGGTTGCTGGTTAGAAGGTTGGAGGGCATAGACATCCACTTAATGCTATGCGTTAACCCTTCAACCTTCATAAATTATTCGCCTCCAAATAGATAGGCTACAGAAACGCCGATGACGTTGTGGGTGTATTTATAGTCGCGGCCGGCATCTTTCCCCTGATCCACAGCATCCTTGGGCGCAGCATTTGCCAGGCCGAGATTGTAGGATGCGCTTACCCGGATACTGCCGAATTCGTAACCCACTTCGGCGCCCGCGCCAAAATCGAGGGGCGCAAAGGAATCATCGCTATCATTGCCGAACTCGATATCGTCGGTTTCCTCCTCCGACTGGCCGGCTACTTCCGCTTTAGTTTTGATCTTGCCGGCTACGCCAAACCCGACATAAGGGCCGACGCCTGCATAAAAGCCGCTTTTGCGATAGTAAAATGCTACCGGTACTTGCACATACATCGGCCGCGCCGTGCTGGTTGAGGTAAACGGCGTGCCGAGCAGACTGCCACTGAGATCGAGGCTCCCGCCTTTCATGCTCAACTGCACCCCGGCGCTTAGACCCACCGCGCTTCCGAAATCGAATTCAACCAGGCCGCCGGCGTGAAAGGCCGGTATCATACCTGTTGTTAGCCTGCCTTCAAGCAGGCCCTCCGTGTCGCCGATGTAGTCATCGCTGTAAGAAATGCTTGCCAGGTTAAGTCCGGCTTTTACCCCGAAGCGCACCTGGGCTGTGGCAGTCACGAGCGTGAACAGTACCAGCACACCGGCAAAAATGAAGTTTAAACGATTTTTCATTGGTAGTGATTTAATTGGTGAAAGAATATATGGGTTAAATAACGAAAGCGCCTTCGTAAAAGCAACCTAACCAGCCTGATAATTTATGCCAAAGTTAATAAATTTCGTAGTGTGTTTACACACAATTCAGGCACATTCACACAATTAAAATACCCGAGGTGGCAATGCGCACACTGGAAAAGGCGGCGGATAATTTATTCGCCTCCAAATAGATACGCCACAGAAACACCGATCACATTGTGCGTGCATTTATACTCACGTTTGGTAATACCGCCCCAGTCTACGGCATTTTTAGAAAACACATTAGCCAGCCCAAGGTTGTAGGAAGCGCTTACCCGGATACTGCCGAATTCGTAACCCAGTTCGAGGCCGGCGCCAAAATCGAGCGGAGAAAAGTAAGCGCTATCATAGGGCTGACCATTTTTGTTGTCAAATTTAATATCCTCGGATTCCTCATTTTCCTCGCCTGATTTTTTGGTTTTAACTTTTCCGGCTACTCCGTAACCAATATAAGGGCCGGCTCCGGCATAAAATCCGCTGTTGCGATAATAAACCGCTACCGGCACTTGTACATATACAGGCCGTATTTTTTGGGTGTACGAGAACCCGGGAATCAGGCCACCTTTGTATTTATTACGCTCTCCTTTGACACTCAACTGTAAACCGGCGCTTAAGCCAATACCCGCTCCGAAATCAAATTCCACCAACCCGCCTGCATGGAAGGCAGGAATTAAACTGGTGGTGATCGATCCTTCTGCAACGTTCCGGTGGTCAATTGCATAGTCTTCGCTGTAAGACATATTCGCCAGATTCAACCCGGCTTTTGCGCCGAACCGCACTTGGGCAGTCGCAGACATGATCGTGAACAACACGAACATACAGGCAATCGAAAAATTTAAGTGGTTTTGCATAATAGAAACCTTGAGTGGATAATAAAAGGTGGGTTAATTATAACCGGAAATCAAGTCCGGCAAATATTATAACCCAATTTACCTTGCGGTGTGACAACAATTGTTGTGTTAACCTTACTCAAATTTGCACCTCACTCACCCAAGCGCCGCACCTACCCCACTGAAGCGCCCATTCACACAAACAACCCGCCTAAACAGCCCGCAATGCATATTTTTGTTGAAAAGATAAAAATATGACCTTTTCGACCACATTCCGCAGCCTTGTTTGTTCCTTCATTCTTGTTATCCTTACCGCTGGGCCGTTATGGTGCCAATGGGAACGCCTGCCCGGCCCCTACGGCGGCAGTGTGCAAGAGTTTGCGCGGGATAGAGGCGATCTTTATGCATTCACTTCAGGCGGTATTTATAAAAGTAGCGACAATGCAGCAACGTGGGACCTTGCAGAAAGCAACGAATCCATAGGCAGAAATAAATATAGCGCGAAATGGTATTCCAGGTGGTTGCAGGCAGATGCCGGCAAAATGGTGTTCCTGTCGCGGGATAACAAGTTGTTGCACAGCGGAGACGGTGGGCAATCGTGGCAGATCATTTTCGATGTTTCGCAAAACGGAGGTGTGCCAAACGAGACCTTAACGGGCTGTTTTATAGCCGGCGACACGATATTTACCAGCAGTAACCGCGCTTTGTATCGCTCGCTGAATGCCGGTGCTTCCTGGGAAAAAGTTCCGGATCCCGAATACTACGGCCCCTTGCAGGTCGTGGCCAAAATCAAAAACACTTACGTCGGCCGCAGGGGCTATTCGATTCAGGTCTCTGAAGATGGCGGCTGGCAGTGGAAGAATGCGTTCACGATCGGTCCGCAGTTTGCAGCCGTTGCTATCGTGGACACGACGATCTTCGGGATGTACTCCAGTTACGCCCGTCTGATTCGTTCCCAAGATCTGGGCAATAATTGGGAGAAATTTGACACAGACACGATTCGTTACTCCCAAGATGATAATGGCACCCCCGGTTGGCTGGCCGGCGCCGGCGACAACCTGTATTTCGCCACCGAATACAGCTGTTATCCTCGCCTGTTCCGCTCCCCTGACCGGGGCGAAACCTGGTTCAATACGAATCCGGATAACCTGATGGAACAACAACTCCGGGATGTGGATGGCACGAAAGACGGCCTGCTGGCAGGCACCCAGAACGGCGTTTTCCGCGCGACCGATCAAGGTAACGCCTTTTCCACCAGCCATTTGGGCATGAACGCCGCCTGGGTCGACGACCTGTTCCAGAGACCCGATGGCAAGTGGTGGGCTGCTGCCCGGCAAGGGGTTTTTCGCTCCGCCAACCAGGGACAAACCTGGGAAGCGATTTTCCCCGCCGAGCCCGCGAGTTTTTGCTTCGGAGCCCGCTGGCTCTTGCAAACGGCCAAACGGATGTTTTACCCCGGCCAATACAATTGCCATTTTATTGCCTCCGATGACGAGGGAAATACCTGGTCGCCAATCCCTCCCTGGCCACAGTTCTTTTGCCCGAAAATCGTCACGACCAACGACGCGGCCTGGTTCAAAGAGTATGACGGCCCCCTGTACCGCTTGCACGACAACGATCCGGCGCCAACCGAGTACATCATGCCTTTTTTAGATAAGGTTAAGGAAATAGAGGCAGGGGACGGGCAGTTGTTTATGTCCGGCGAACAAAAAGCATTTATCTCAAACGATCAGGGTGTGAACTGGCAGGAATTGCCCCCCTTGCAGTATTGGGACGGCAATCCGGAGTTCGGAGAGCATTTATCCATCGACCGTTATGCCATATTCCGGACCGGCGGGATGCCCATCGATACCATTTTTATGCTCGACTACACGGAAAACGTCTGGCGCCCGTATTTCCCCACAGATGCCGTGACCGGCGATACGTTTGGCAGGTACGACATCCGCATGCTGCGCTACGCCGGCGGCGTGCGCTGGATGGGAACAACCGGACGCGGACTTTACTATTCCTCCCTGCAAGCGCCGGATATTTGGTATCCGTATCAGCCGGCGCTTCCGGCAGTTTCGCCCCTTGCACTCCACCTGGCCGGCAAGGACATCTGGGTTGGCACCGCGGAAGCGGGCATTTTCCACGCACCCTTAACGTTGCAGGCCCCGATACCGGAAAACCCTGTTGCACATTTTTCCCTGTATCCCAATCCCGGTACCGGAGAAGCCTTGCGCCTCGCTAGCGATCCGTTTTTCACCGAAGACCTGCACCTGCGCGTGTTCGATGCGGCGGGCAGGTTGGTGCGCGAGCAGGTATTGCCGCCCGGGCAAAACTGGACCTTGAACTTGCCGGCACTACCCGCCGGAATGTATATACTTCAGGTAGAAGCGTCGAAATATTTGACGACGCTGAAATGGATCAGGCAGCGGTAAACGGCTGGAATGAAGGCGGTTTCCCAATCTCCCTTCTTCCGTTTCACCCAAACCGAATACCCACCTTCCGGCAAATCGCCGACCGGCGCCGGGTTGCCGCCGGGGCATGATAATTATCACTGCCGCGGCTAACCTGCCTCAAAGATTTTTTCATAAAAATCCAAACAGCTTGAGGTGTCTCGGATGCTACCCGCTCCTGCCCGATGAGACATCAATTAAAAATGTGTTTTATGAAAAAGTTACAGGTTTCAATGTTCGCCATTATTGTTTTTGCGCTGCTACTTGCGCTTTTCGGCTTGCCTTCCTGTAAGCAGGCGGCAGAAAAACAGCAGGAAAAAGCCATGGAAAAAATCCTTGAACAAGGCAGCGACGGAAAATCAGACGTCGATATCAATGATCAGAAAATCACGATTGAAAACGAAGAAGGTAAAACGGAGATCAATCTTAATGAAAAAAGCTGGCCTTCCGATGCGCCTTCCGACGTGCCTGAATTGAAATTGGGAGAAATCACCGGCACTACGATCACCGAACAAAAAAATGGCAAAAACTGGACGATCCGCTACTCCGGCATCGAGGTAGCAGCATTGGACAAATACGGAACAATGCTCAAAAGCAACGGCTTCAAAGTGCAAACCATCAAAGCCGGCAAAGGCGGGATGGTGAATGGAGAAAAAGGCCAGATCGGGGTGATATTTACCGTGGGGGATAAGGCCAGCTCGGTGATTATTATGAAACGGGAAGAAGAAGAGTAGTTAACCCGTTTCTTATTTGATCACTTTCCCGATCTGCCAATCCGCGCGTTTACGTTTCACCCAAATCGAATACCCGCCTTTCGGCAAATCACCGACCGGCACCGGGTCGCCACCGCGCATTTTCACATCGCGCAATACTTTGCCGTCGGCGCCCACGATTTTCAACTGGTACTTCTCGCGCGGTTTGATGTCGGCGAGGTTAAAAAACATGCCGGTCGTATCGGGGGCCACCGCCAGGTCGAAACGTACGGAGCGGGTATTTTTGCTCTGCGGTACGGCGCCGGCATAGAGCCATTGGTAAGCGGCTGCAAACTCGCGCCGCCAGAACCACTCGGAATGTTCGCCGTCGGGCGATACTTTGAACTTCATGTCGTTGGGTGTAAAACCCGCCGACAACAGGGCGTTGGCGACCTTGGTGATATCCGTTTGTACGTACTCCGGCTCTTTTGCGCCGGCGAGGAAATAGATGCGGGTATCGCCTTTTTTGGGATGTGCCCGCACGTCGTCGACGGGGCCGGTTCCGGCAAACCAAAAGGCCGGGGAAAAAATACCGGCTTTGGAAAACACATGCTGCCAGTCGGCGAACCCGTACATAGAGATGAGGCCGCCCATACTGCTGCCCATGAGCCCGGTGGTTTCGCGGCCGGGCATGGTGCGATAGGTGGCGTCGACGTAGGGTTTGAGCGTTTTGGTGATAAAATCCATGTATTCGTCGCCTTCGCCGCCGCCGTATTGGGCATTTACCCAGGGCGAGTATTCGTCCAGGCGTTTGGCGCCGCCGTTGTCGATACCGATGGCGATGCAGCCGTAGTCGCCCTGATTGAAGAGTTTATTCAGCGCTTCGTCCACCTGCCACTCGCCGAAGCTGCTGGTTTGGTTGTCGAACAGGTTTTGAGCGTCGTGCAGGTACAACACCGGGTAACGTTTGTTGGAAGTAGCGTAATCGGGCGGCAGGTACACCCACACGCGGCGGTTGCGCTTGAGTTGGGGCATATAGAATTGTTGATTGAGCACAAACACGTTTGGCGCAGCCGAGCCGCCGCCGCCGGCCGAGCGGTCTTCCCAACCGAGTATTTTCACCTGCACCGTTTGGGGTTGGCCGCTGTAGTCCGCGGTGTGGTTGGCCTGGTACTTGCCCGAGGCATTGCCTTCCACCGAGGGCCAGCCGCCCCGGGTGAATTTGTACTCTATGCGGCCGGGCGCGGGGTGGAGGGTAACGCTGTATTGTCCGGGAGAGGTGGGGGTGAGGATATACCGGGCGTCGGCGGCGTTCCAGTCGTTGAAATTGCCAGTAACATATATTTTTTCGTTTTCCGGGGTGTTGGCGGGTATGCCGGTGACCTGGATGGTGAGTTGCGCGGAGAGGGCGAGGGGGAGGAGAAAGGAGAGGAACAGGAGAATGAGTTTGTGCATGGGATGGGATGTTGGATGAATTGCAGGCGAACCCGGGCTTTGGATGAAAAGGGCCCCAAAGGTAAGGCTGGCAAACCATACCGCGCATGCTTAAACTTCCAAAAGCCGCGATAAAACGTTTTCCCGGAGATTGCGGGAAACGATAACCCGTTGTCCGTTGGGCATTTCCGCCCCGCTTGGTGTTTTCACCAAGCGGCTCTACGCGATACCGCTTGGTGAAAACACCAAGCGGGGCGAAAACTATGGGGTTAAGCATCGTGTTATCAATAATTTTCCATTTGGGCGGCATCTTTTACCCCGGTCTTCGTTTCCAAAACAGTTACATGTAGGGCTGTTTGATGTCCGTCATTCCTGTTTTTTGGATAAAAATCGTTTTACAACCTGGTCCATGTTTTTTTTCTCCTGCCTGGCTTTCAACCAAACCAGTATGAGGGTTAAGGGGTTTGTTTGAACAGCGCCTGCTGACATCTCTTTCTCCAGCGCTGCAATTACTTTGATATTGGCAGGCACACTATGAAACGTCTCCGGGGTTACGGCAATTTCTTTCATCAGGCCCAGCAGGCTTTGGTGGAAAGGGGTGGTAAAATTGTGTTTCCGCAGCCACCGCTGCAAACCTTCCGTTACATATAAAGGAGTCAAATGCGCTTTAAAAATCCCGCAATCACATAACACAGGTATTTGCAAAAAGCGGGCGAAACACTGCAAGTCCAATTGAAAAGAGGCGGGTTTATACATGATTATCCGGTTAAGCCAATCCAACGCGTCTTTGGGTTGCTTGTTTAACCAGCAAAGTTCGAAGGCCGTAAAACAAATAGTCATATACCGGCTGGGAGTCATTTTATCGTGAAATGTTTCAATCTGTTTCGCCAAATCTATTTCGTCTATAAATTTACAACCGGCGGCATAATCTTCGGATTGATAATACCAATGCAGATACACCGGCGCCACCCACCTGCAAAACCCTGCCGTGCCTTCCAGGTTGGGCAAGTCCGATTTTGCTTGTTCAAAAAAATGCCCGGCGCCCTGTTCAAGAGCCAGGCTAAGAAACATCCCTAAATGCTGAATATACAAATCGGGTTCTTCTGATTTAAATTGAGGAAACAACTCATAGAGCTGCACAATGTTTTGTGCATATTGCAAACGGGTTGCCGCCCGGGAATCTTCTTTGCCCGAGTAAAAGTCTATATCATTCATCAAAGCAATATTCAAGCGGCGTTGGGTACGGAAAGGCAAGGCTTCGATATCTGCCGGATTGGTCGCGGCTAAATTGCGCCAATCTTTTAGTCTTATACTGCTTTCTTCCGGAACGTTATCATTTTGTACCAACCGTTTAAGCGTTGCAATATTTAAACTATAAATCATCTGATCGGTGGTAAGCCGCTGAATTAGCAGGTCTTCTTCCGTCCGGATTTCTTCCAATCGCTGGAAAAAATCCGAACGCCGCGATAAAAAAAGGATTTCTCGCTCCACGGAAAGCAAATCAAGTAAATAAGGCGGGTAATCGAATTTTTTGGCCATTTCGCGCGCTTTGTCCAACAGCGCGAGACTTTCGGGATATAATTCTATATCGGCCAGAAACTGAATATCGCTGATAATTCCCCTGATTTGATTTTTTGCAGCCCTGCTTCTGGGCGTATTGCGCATGGACTCCAGTATTTTTTCATACAGTATGCCCGCAACCACACTGAACTCTTCCGGTTTTCGGATCACTTTTCTGGTCGTGAGGTCGGTAAGAAATTTTTCCGGAAATTTTTTAAGTTTCAACCACTCGTTAATTGCATCAAATAACCTCACATAGCGGGTATTGTCGCCGCCGAGCGATTGAATATACCGCCTGAAGTCTCTTTTTTGAGCAGAAGACAACGCAGAAATCAACTTTTTTAACTTTTCTAACAGGGGGTAAGCGGCCATTATAAATGTTAATCTGTATGAATATATTTTGTTTATAATCAGACTTTTATGTCAATATACACGCTTTGAGAATTGATAGTTTCACATTTTTTTGCACTTGTGCGAATTCCGGGGGATGATAATTTTGTACCTGCAATTTTAAAAGGCACACCTTATTTCACTCAACCATTCAACAAGCACTCAATGGCTATCCAAAAAAATTCATATGATGGCTTATCTGCCGGCGCTGACCCGGCAGGCGATGCCCAGGTAATCACCCGTATTACCGGCTTTATTATCATCGACACGGTGGTAGGCGGTATCAGTGGCGATAACGGCGACAACCTTTCCCTTGACCTGACTAATCTTCTGGCAAGCCTCACCGCAACGAAACCCGTTGTCCACTTCAACCCCGAAGAACAGGCCGGCCTGACGGCACTCACAGATTCCGTCCTGATTCTGGAAATCGCGCCCGGGCGCAACGTCCGCTTTATCAACGATTTACCGGATGGGGTTACGCTCCAGGAGGAATTTGATCTATGGTCGGATACTCAAATCGGCCTCCTGAACAATGAAGTTTATCACATCCTTTACGACGGCCCCAAGATAAAGAATAACAAGATATTCCCTTACCCTGGATTTCAAATGGGGGACGCTGCCGACAGGGTATACGTAGAAATAAACAATACGGCGGATTCCGTCAAATATTACTGGTAGGGCAATCCCGCAACCAGCTTAATTCCAAACTGGCCAGGCGCCAAAATTCCATACCAAACTTGACAACGCGGGCGCCTGTTTTGTATAACAGGCGCCGCGTTTTGTCGGTAAACCTTCATTGTTATGTTCAACGGGCGTTATATGCACCAATCGGCCGATTGGCGGATTGACCTCAGGGTGGAAACCGGCTTACCCAACCCCCAACTCAACGATATCAGCGGCGATATTTTTCAGCGGCTTCCTACCGGGGAAGAACGCTACTTCTCTTCTTTTTCAATAGGGAAACGTTATCTGGTGCAAACCGAAGTTTTGGGTATTCAGCACCATTTTGGAAACCGGGTATTCCGGACCCAGGGCACTTCAAATCCCGGCACGCCGGAAAATGTGGAAGTATTGCTGCAATTGATTGAAAACAAACCTGTTGCCCGCGTAAATTTTCAATTCAAGCAGCCTCAAGAACACATTGCCCTTTATAATCCCTTTTTGTGCGAGAAAATATCCGGCTTCTTTCGCCATGTCGAACTGCATCTATACCACGACAAATTGAATGTCCCGATCCCTTTTCCGATTCCGGCTATGGCCCCTGCGATAATAGCGCAGCCTCATACCCAGCCTGCCGATGCCCTGATCGAAATCTTTCAGCGGGAAGGAATTCTCGTAGAATATGCTAACGGTGACCCCGTGTTGCTGGACCGTCAAAGCGCTACTGGTTCGGGTTGGCGCCGGCGCGAATTGCACGATTTAATGACCGGCATTGGTTTCGACCCTGCGCCGACCGATCCTGTTTGGAAGGTTTGGTCTTTTATTACCGATCAATTCGATCTTTCCGACGGCGCTTTCCTCTCTCTGGCAGGGTATTCTTTCGACAATATTGGAGAACGACGCCGGCAAGGGATTGCAGTCTTCCTGAACGACAAGCGATTCGAAGGATTGGAGGATCCGAAGCATTCGCACCGGCATGCGCAGGCAAACAACGCTTATCTGTTCACGCTCGCGCACGAACTGGCGCACGGACTCGGGCTCACCCATACCAATGATTACATAAACCCGAACGGCGCACCGCACGAGCCGCCCGATCTGATGAATGAGGATTTCTCGTTGGCGCGTGGCGACAATGGCGACTGGGCACAATTTCATTGGGGCTTTATTCCCGAAGAAAGCCGTTTGCTCCGTCATGCTACCTGGCGCGATGCCGCGCCGGGATCATTTGGCGCAGCCTTTGGTTCAGGAAAACAGCAGGCAAAGCCTACCACCCCCGGGCTCGAACTCCGCATACGGTCGCAAGGTACATTTTTATGCACCGAACCCTTAGAAATAGAGGTTCGGCTCAGATGCCAGGAAGGATATGATGACCTGACGGTGTACCCGGCTTTTTCGCCGGAGGCGGGTCTGGTATGTTATCAAATCCGGCCGGAGGGCGTCCGGAAATGGCAAACCATTATCCCCCTGGTGCAGTTGCACGGCCAACCACGGCCGCATCTTTTACAACGCCCGGAACTTACCGATAAGGAGGGTTTGGATCGCATTTCCGGTTTGGTTCCTTTGTTCAACGGCGCAAACAGTATATCGCCATTCAAGGCAGGCGTATATAAAGTCCGTGCAGAATACCGGGATGCTTCCGGTCAAAGGGCCGTTTCAAATGTGCATACCATCAGGATCAGCGGCGAGCAATACAATTGGGTGCAGGAGATCAATGCCTCCTCGCCCTCCTTCCGGAGTGCATTTCTGGAATTTTGTTATCTGCACGGCTCTGCCGATGAACGATTTGCGAACGTGCAGTCCTTCCTCACCCAAATGCTGCGTCAACTTGAAGCAGCCATTTCCACGACGCAAAATGCAACAGAACGCAATCATCTCGAACGGCTGCGCGCAAAAACACAACGGCTGGTCGGGTTGTCGATAGGCGCAGACCATTGGACGGTAGCGTCGACAGGCACAGAAACGGGCGCCGCTACCGTATTAAAACAAAGTACTCCCGGCTCAAAAAGGTGCGAACAAGCCGCGGCGCATTTGGATAAATGTGTCCGCTTTTTCCGGCAACGCACCAACAGCAAACGCCAGAACTTCGCTTACCGGCGCGCAACGGAGGAACAGATCAACTTATTAAAAAAGGCGCAACAGACCGATCAGATCGCCGGGATTGCCGGACGCCTGGAAAAAGACCTGAAAAACCGGGGCGTGTCGGGTATTGTAACAAAACAACTCAATACCTCCGACAACTGCCTGGCAACGGTATAAACCAACCGACCGTGCAGCCCTCGTGATGCCGGAAAATTATGGTGTACATTATATCAACAATCAAAAAAATGAAACAAAATGGCAATCACTCAATTCAACGATCAACAAAACGGCACAACCCTAGAATCGCTTGATTTATCTGAAGATGCGACGCTCTTTTTGTCTAAAACGCCAAACCGTTCGGACGAAACCAACCCGTTTTCTCCTTTAGGTATCGGCAAACCTATGACTATTAAATTAGTAACACTTTATGCGGGTGATTACAAAAACGGACTGTTCAGGAACAAAAAAGACATGATTGTAACATCCAGAATCCGTCCTCCACATGTTCCGGAGGAGGCATCCCGGGCAGTACATCAAATATATGCCAATATCCCGGAACGTGCAGCACTGATGCCCGGGGCCGGTAATTATGGCACCCCGCTTATTTACTGTACACCCGGCTTTGTCGATGACGGTATGATGATCAATCTTGAATTTAAGATCGACAACTTCAAAGAAGAAAATATGAAAGCGGCGGGAAGCATATTGTCATTCCTGGGTGGAATTCCCATTTTATCCACGGCAAGTGGAATCCTGTTATTTGCAGGTGCGGCAGTAAAACAAGCGGCGCCATTGGTCAACTCATTGGCGGAAAAAAAATCATGGCTCAGTTTCGATTTTAATGTGCCAATCAGAGAAGCCGGATTAAGATCGCTGACGGCAGGCTTTCATATCATCAGAAACCGGGACGATGATGAAGAGTTCAAAGAATACGAAGTTACATTATCCAACGATAATCAACCGGAACTTCGGAAAAAAGGAACCAAAGAGGCATATTATCGGGGAACCCGGCCTTATGCCATTGTATCCATTAACGGTGAAATGAATGAGGAATATGCCGGCTTTTCTCCTGCACTCGCCTCGGCAGCAATTTTACAGAAATTCTTTGGCATCAGAGAAAACGGAACAGTAGAGGAGGACGTAAAAGGGTTATTGAATTTATCCAACGACTACTTTTTTAATCAAAAAATTGAGCAATTAAATAAAAAATTGAAAACCGTTAAAGAGGGCTCGGATGAATACAAAAAATTGCAGGAAAAGATATCGGCCTACAAGAAAAACTTGCAAACAGACATATTCAGGGAAAAGGAATAAAAACTTCCTCTATTAACAAAAGGAATTTTTTTCAGACGTTTATAAATTCTCAAAGTTTTAAAAATAAAAGACTAAACATCTGAACTTTGCCGCTCACAGGCGTTGCTTGCGGGCGGCAAATTCATCTTTGTAACCGGCTACCTTTTCCAACAACCAGGTTTTAAAATAAATGGGAGCAGCGGTTTCGATCTCATGCAGCAAATTGTCTTTGCCTGTCTTTTTACGCACCAGCATCCGGACCAACCGAAGGAAATTGAACGTGGCTTCCACCGCTTCCGACCGCGGTTTCCGGTTGCGCTCGAGATAAAGGGCAAATGACTTACAGAAGTCTAATATTTCATTTTCCCCTGCATTGGTCTCATAGTATGCCCGAAGTATCAGTGCTTTCGACCGAATGATATCGTGCGGGTCATTAAAAATGACTTCTTCCAGCGTTTGTATGGTCTTTTCAAATTCTTTTTTTTCAAAAAGCACTATCGCATCTGCCAGCAACACGGTTTTGTTGCGTATTGCCTTAGGTAAATAAGTGCGCTGCGTAGCAATGAATGAATTGGCCCAGTCGAGATCGCCGGCCCGGCAAGCTGCGTTTACAATGTTGTGAAACTGTGTGGCGGACATAGTGCCTTCGCGGGTAAAAACACCGTATTCGGCACTGAGTTTGTTCAATTGATGCGTCCGGCGCCAATATTCATCTTTCGACTTTCTGAGTTGCCCCGTGGCATAATTATGCAATAAACGAAGCAATACATGTAGTTCCTCCGGGTCAATATCTTTTGCATAATCCGACAACAGGGATTCAAGCCGGTTAAAACTTTCCGCACGGTCGGTGGTAATCAATTGATACACTTCCTGATACAACAACAACAGTGGATGATTAGTCGCAGTCGGCAGTGCAGACCAATCAAATACCGCCGGCGGGGCTTTCGGTTCAGTCTCTGAATAAAGCAAGTTCTTCAGGCTTTCTATTTCACAAGCCATTTTAAGCCGGATAACCGCGTAACTGATGTCAATCTCGTGAACACAATTCTGGAGTGTTTCAATATTCAGCGACGACTTGTCCCCGGCAAAGTGTTGGTAGAAATAGTAATTCGATATCAGTTTTTTCTGATAATCCTTCATCCGTTTTTGGGGAACAGCCTGCATTTCATCGTGCAGCCTCGTGGCTTGTTTGGAAAATTCAGTTCCAAGCCCCTTTTCCTGTAATACCGTCAGCCATAGAACCCGCCCCGGGAACGATCCGTTTGCCCCTTTCACTTTTTCCAATACCAGGAAATCCTGTAACCATAAGTGCAGATCGGACAATGCGTTCAGCATTTTTGTCCGGTTGTATTCATTTTCCGCGATATCCGATTTGAATATTTTTTTATACGCATAAACGATGTCGAGTTTCCGGTCATCCCGAAAGTGTGGATGAAAGGCCTTGATGTAGGTAAACACCGAAAGGGCAATCTCCTCCTTCCCGTGGAGTTGTTTCAGATGCCGGTGGAAAGCAACCAGCTCCATTTTATCCAGCGTACGCAACAGCGTCAAAAATTTCCGGTCTTGCATAAATTTTTTCTTGAAAATATCACGGGGAAAAAGTACAAAAATTACTGAACCTGGCCGGTCTTCTTTCTTTCGCCATGCCTTTGGTGCAAAGAGCAGGAAATTATTTTACAACTAACTGAAAACGTATATTTTATAATGTTTTTTTATTCGCAATAAACCTACATATCCGCTTCAAGTTTTTTTCCTTTCCCCCTTACTGCAAGATACCGTCAGCGAAAAAAACGTCGGATATTAAGGTGGGTACGGTGAAAAAGCCGTTTGGCGGCAAAGTTACCCTTAAGGAGATTTGCAAGGTGTTTTTTGAAATTCGAATACAGCGGCTTTGAATCCTTCCGGAACGTGCGCGTGAGACATTGCGCTCATGGCGTACGTTCCCTAACCAATTATTTCTCCGACACCTATGGAAGAACACCGGAAACATATCGTGGATCGGTTTCAGGAACACTTGTATGAAAGTTTTGAAACCTATTGCGCGCACCACGGCATGGCGAAAACTGGAATCACCTTCCCCCTCCCTACAATTTTATCATAACCTGACTGGCAACACCCTGCTTTGTTTGCAGCACAACGACGTACCACCCGGCCGGTAATCCCGCTACCGGAATTTCCCGTTGATACGTACCGGACGCTTGAAGTTCATCGTCGGTCAGAGCGGTAATAATTTTACCCTGCGCGTCCAACACGTTGAGCCGGATCACCGTGGGATCCTTCAAGGTGTACCAAATATTGGCCCGGTCGGTAACGGGACTTTGTACACGCAGCGCGGGCACCTGGCCGGGTTTTTCAACTGTGCTGATTAAAGTGCCCGGGAAATAACGGACTAAAGCAACATCATAATCCTGCCCGTTTGAGGCAAATCCCGCCACCAGGATTTTCCCTTCCGGGAGCCAAAAGACGTTGACGGCGGCAGCGGTAAAATCGCCCATTTCCGTTACCGACTGCCCGGCTTCCCCCCACGAATCATCCGGTTCGCCATTCGGCAAAAACCGCCAGGTGGTCCATTTTCCGGGTACTTCGCCGGCATAGGACCGAATTTCTCCCACACCGATAATCTTCCCATCCGGCTGCAGGGTGATACCGGCCAACATCATCTCATTTTCATCATCATTTTGCAGGAGTGTTCCCTGCCGGTTGAAAGCGGTATCCAATACGCCGTCTATGCCGTATTGAGCCATAAAAAAACCATTAACCCCCACGAAACCGGTATCCGTATCAAGGTAGCCGTCGGCGTTTCCGGCTATCACAACCGCTCCATTGGGGCGAACGGCCAGATCGTAAGCCGCGGCTTCAATCGAACCCTCGAATAGTGTAGTGACGATACCGTCCCCCTGACCGCCGAAGGTATGATCGGGCATGCCGCCGGGCAGAAATCTGGCAACAAACGGGATATCTTCATAAGCACTGTTTACGGTCCGGCCGGCCAACAAAATACGCCCGTCCGGCAGGAGGTCAATATCGTATGGGTAGGCGGCTTGATTGTTGATTTGCAAATACGCGTTGCCATTGACTCCGAAGGAATTATCCAAAGTGCCGTTGGGTTTCAACCGGATGATCAATAACCGGGACGGGCCGAACCAACCGCCATACACATAACCGGCGACCAGGATGTTGCCGTCGGGCTGAATAGCTGCAGCAAGGGCAATTTCATTAAAAACGTCTCCGACGTAAACGCCGTCCAGGTTAAACGACACATCCTTTTGTCCGTTGGCCAATAAGCGTACAACGATCAGTCTGTATTCGCCCGAAAGGTCAGTGCCATATCCAGCTACTATAATTTTGCCGTCCGGCTGCAGTGCCAGCGCATTATAAGAAATCTGTTCTAATCCGCTAAAATACACGCTTGCCCAGCCCTTCTGGCCAAAAGAAGCATCGAGGGTTCCATCCGGGTCGAGTAGGCGCGGGAGCCGCTCCCCGAACGACTCCCACACCCCTCAAAGAACCGGACGTGAGACTTTCACCTCATCCGGCTCCGGCACTCCGAACGCCGGCCCGGTTTCCACTTGGGCGGCGCAGCGGTGCAGGGATATGCAGGTTTTCGTGATGTACTTGTATATGGCAGTCGGGGTGCAGCAATACCAGATTTTCATCTGTGTGTGTGCCGCCCATGTATTTCGGTGTCA
>CAUJEY010000344.1 GCA_963169325.1 Bacteroidota bacterium | reverse complement strand
ACGCCGTACCAGGAACTCAACGACACCAAACTCGACGGGTTTTTCTACAATCCCGAACTCGCCCTGTACATGGACGACTCCTTGTTCGGCGGCGCCGTCCCAGCTTTTTCCAAACTGCGTATCCAACGCAAATCGCTGGGTATGTTCGATTTCGGCAACGGAAAGGACGGGCTATACGGGCTGAAAGGTTCGGCGGCTGTGGCCGGCACCGCCCTTGACGACGCCGTGTTTGGTACGCTGCTGTTGCCGGGACCCGGCAAACCGCGTTCGGTGGACCTCTGGCCGATATTCCATACAGGTGTGCCGAATTTTCCGCCGTACCAGTTAGCCACCGGCAAAAACGGCAACCCGCTGGCCGCCGGTAAACCGTTTATCAACAACTTTTTGCCCAACGGCGGCGATATGCTCCGGTTGAATATGGCCGTGCCCGCCACACCGCGCAACAGTGCCAACTTCAGTTCGCTCGGTATCATCGACGCCGCGGTGCGCGGCTTGACACAAGCGCCCTATAATTCGAGCACGAAAATCGAATTTATCCCGAATATGGACGGTTTCCCGAACGGCCGCCGCCTCGAAGACGATGTGACGCGTATCGAACTACAGGCAGTCGCCGGCGTGGCCCTGGCCGCCATCGGTTTGTGGTACGACGACTACTCGTCCGGCAGTCCGGTTACACAAGATCTGCTGGATGTACTCACCTACACCACCGGCGTGGAACAGAACGACCTGAATTTCCGTCCGAAATTTCCATACATGGCCTTGCCGCATGCCGGCGACGGCGACTGCGGCGGTATTCTGGCAAGCAGCACCAAACCCGACGCCAGTTTTATGGGGATGGAACGCGGCACGGTCAGCAGCACGGGCATCTTAGCCGTGACCAACTATCCGAATCCGTTCACGACTTCCACGACGATCCGTTACCGCTTAGATAACGATACGAATATGAGTCTCTCGGTATTCGACCAGCAGGGTAAACTGTTGTCCACCCTGGCGCAGGGCTCGCAAGCAGCCGGCGATCACGAGGCCGTGTTCAACAGCGCGCAGTTGCCTACCGGAATCTATTTTGCCCGTTTGACCGCCGGCAAAGAGATGCAGGTGGTGAAAATGTTTAAGCAGTAAAAAATCCGTGTAAATCCGCGTATAAAATCAGTGTCATCCGTGTTCCCATCCTGCACGAGCGGCCCTCGTAGGAGGATGGGAACACGGATGACACTGATTTTATACGCGGATTTGCACGGTTTTTTTTGTTGTTTAAAAACCGCCTGCGCCTCCGCATCGTATGTATTGAAAAACATCATTCATCACATCAAATTATTGTTATGATCCGCTCATCCATCCTCTTCCTGGGATTTCTTTTCCTGATCTCCTGTTCCCAATCGGCTTCCGAAAAATCCACGGCCCAGGCCAAACTCACCTCACAAACTGAAGTCAACATCCCCAAACTACTCGACCGCTCCGAAAAACTGCGCTATGGCAAGGAGTGGGATGAGGTACAAAACTACTACGGCGCTCAATCCGCCGAACTGCGCCGCCACCCCGAAAATCCCGATGCGCGCCTGAAATTGGCCGAACTGTTTATCCAGGAAGCCCGTATCACCGGCGAGCACCCGCACTATTACCCGGCAGCCCTGCAAATGCTGGAGCCGGTAATTAAGTCGCTGGAAAGCAATACAAACCCCTCCCAGCAACAAAAAGATCATCTCTTTCGCGCCCTGAGCCACCAAGCCGGCGTCGAACTCAGCCTGCACGATTTTGCAAAAGCACGCCGGACGGCGGAACGCGCCGTGGTGATCAATCCGTATAATGCCTATATATATGGTTGCTTAGTGGATGCAAACGTGGAACTGGGCGACTACGCCAAAGCCGTGGAGATGTGCGACAAGATGGTCAGCATTCGTCCGGACCTGCGTTCTTACTCCCGTGTGTCATATCTGCGCGAAATACACGGCGAAACGGCAGGCGCCATTGAAGCGATGGATATGGCCGTCAAAGCCGGTTTTCCCGGGTATGAACAAACGGAGTGGGCCCGCCTGCAATTGGGCCACCTGCACGAGCGCTACGGCAAAATGGCGGATGCGGAAAAACAATATCAAATGTGTCTGGCTGCCCGCGACAACTATCCCTTTGCAATAGCTGCCCTGGCCGGACTGGAAGAAAAGCGTGGCAACTATGCAAAAGCCGAAACGCTGCTAAAACAAGCCGCCGACATTATTCCGGAAGTTGGTTTTTACGTTGACCTGGTAAAAATTTACCAAAAAACCGGTCGCGAGGCCGAGGCAAAACCTTTGATAAAGGATATACAAGAAATGTTGAATGAAGACATGGCTGCCGGCCACAACATGAGCATGGAAGCCGCGCGTTTTCAGTTGGAAGTAACCAAAGATTTTGGCAAGGCGTTACAGCTGGCGCAGGAGGAATATCAAAAACGCCCGAAAAATAAAGACATAAACCAGTTGCTGGCCGGAATTTACCTGGCGCAAGGCGATAAAAAGCAGGCGGCCGAGCACCTGAAAAAAGCCGGCGTGACGGGATCGAAAGACCCGGAATTATTGAAAATGAGATTGGATTTATAGGTTTTACTCAGGATTAGGACGAGTGAATGAACCGGGACGCATCGTGAGGACGGGCGTCCCGTGTTTTATATTCGGAAATGGCGAACGCTTAATACTTCATTTCTGGTATACTTTTTGTCTCCTTCTATTCGTTAAAAAATTTTCCGCTTCCCTGTCGCTGTCCATCAATTCTTTTACTACCTTGGCCCAACGCAAGGCAATTGCTGCTATGTGCATAATCCAAACCAAATTTTAACTTAGCCACCACGCCCTTAGCCGATGAACAAGCTCCGAATACTGTCCGTCGCATTTGATACCCCTATCGAACCCTGGGAACTCCGCGCCTTCCGCGGCGCCGTGGCCCGCAAAGCCGGCTGGGAACACGACCTGTTCCACAACCACAACACCGATACCGGCGGCTTCCACTATCGCCTCCCGCTCATCCAGTATAAACAGGATCACGGCCGGCCCATGCTCGTATGCCTCAACGAAGGCATCGAAGAACTCCACCATTTCTTCTCCCAACCCGACTGGACCCTCGAACTCAACGGCCGCTCGGCTCCCGTGCGCATCGCCCGGCTCGACGTCAAACAATATACGCTCGGCGTGTGGGAAAAACCGTTCCGCTACCATATCCGCAACTGGATCGCCCTCAACGAAGACAATTACGCCACCTATACGCGCCTGGATGGCATGGTAGAACGGCTGTACATGCTGGAAAAAATTCTGCAGAATCAACTCGTGGGTTTTCTGCACCAATTGGGCTACGACCCGGAGCGACCCGTAGAAGTAAAACTGCTTTCCAAAAAAGACGAGCGTTGGGTATCGTATAAAGGCGTGAAAGTGCTGGCGTTTTCGCTGGAGTTTACGTGTAATGTGGCGATGCCGGATTATGTGGGAATGGGAAAAGGATGCAGTAGCGGTTGGGGGGTGGTCAAGAAACTAAAATAGCCCGCGATCGTGTGATAAATGAACATTGGTCATTGTACATTGTACATTTTTTTAATTCCAACTTTTTAAATTTTTAATTTTTGAAATTTATAATTTTAAATTCTATAATTTTTTAATTTTAAAAATGACCAATGTACAATGTTCAATGACCAATGTACAATTGGGGGACACCGGGAACATGGAACAAAAGGAACGCAAATTCGACCTCGAAGATCGGCTGGTGGAGTTTTGTATTAAAAATGCGCTCAGGATTAGATAATTAGATTAAAAAACTGAAGAAATATGCAAACAATCACTTTTGAATGTGAAATCATAACCCCCATGTTCCTTTCTGGTGCAGACGGGCAAACACCAGAATTGCGCGCTCCAAGCATTAAAGGCGCATTGCGTTTTTGGTGGCGAGCTTTAAACGGGCATTTGCCGCTTGCAGAATTGAAAAAGAAGGAGGGAGAAATATTTGGCGGTACAGGCGACAATAGCAGCAGAAGTAAAATAATTGTGCGCGTCTCGCAACCAAAATCACTGCAAACTGAACGTGCGGAACTGGTTCCCCATAAGCCTTTTATGCAACAACAGGCATTTCAAACCGGCCAATCCTTTGAAGTTCACTTGTCTAAGATGGCAAGTGGAGAAAGGGATCAATTCTCCATGGAACAATTGAAAGCATTATTTGAGGTCACCTGTATCTTAGGAGGGCTTGGTAAGCGTGTAAGACGCGGTATGGGTAGTATCAACATCCTACGCGTTAATGGTACAAGTATTGACAATCAAAATGTGGATTTGCATCATTTACATAACTTGATAAAGATATTTTCCCCTTTTTACACTCACTCAAAGGATGCCATCCATTTTACCTATTCCGGTAGAAGTGAAAAATATGGCTTCATTAAACAGATTCAGCTCGGAAACTCCCAGGAAGAAAAACCACTTCTTCGAACAATTAGCGATGCTACTCACAAAGTAAAAGAGCAAAGTGGTTTTGCTTATGATCCATCCATGGGCCATGCTTCCCGTGGGCGGTATGCGTCTCCCGTATACGTTTCTGTAGTGAAGGGTTCTGTGCGACCAATTATCACTACGCTAAACATAGCACCAGATAAAAATGAACATCAGGCAAGCTTGTTGATACAAGAAGATTTCAAGAACCGAATATTGAAATAGCATGCCTGCACACAAAGACTTAAACGAGCATAAGATACGATTGGTCAGCCTAACCTTGAATACTTTTCGGGGGTTTAGACATTTAGATTTGGAGTTTGGGGAAAAGGAGCCGATAAACGTACTTATTGCCGATAACGGAGGGGGCAAAACTTCCATTTTGGATGCTACTGCCGAATTGATTCGATATTTTTTAAATGAGGGCATCACTAAACAAGAAGAGAAGTTTGGGACAACTTTAAAACAAAAAGATATAACCAACGGAGAAGCAGCTTCCCTTTGTAACATCCTTTTGGAGTTGACCTATAAATATCCTGCAAAGGAGATATTTGAAGTGGTAAGAGATATCTCTGAATACCTGAATGACTTTAAATTAACCGGTACAAATGCACTTCTTGGCGTACGTACTATACGGGAGGAAGAAGACAATATAGAACCATGGATGGTATTTCTTGATGATCAGGAGGATGGTATTGAGTTGCCGAATGAGATTATCGAACGTTTGAATGAACTTACCGAAAAGGATGAAAACGGGAATCGTAAATTGAGTGGTGATGACAGGTTTACAATCGCAAATTTTAGTAATGGAATTTGGACTCCTAACCTGCAATTGGCTGAAAAGGAGATAACCAAGATTTATTATACAGGACAGGTAGGCATTAAACTTGATCTCAATAAATCGGGCGACCGATTTATTATTGTTGAAGAGAAGAATACAACATATATAGATGGTTTCATTGACCAGATTGAGCGGCATGTTGCGTTTATAGAGGATTTTAATGAATCAGCAAAGCCATATAATGCCGACAATACGACCACTATCTTGCCGATATTGGCTTATTACGGTGGCGCTGCGATTAATACAAATTACAGGGAGGTAAAGTTAGGATATCAAGCGCATCCATTTCAGGCATACATTGGCGCGTTGGAACCTGACCGCTTTGACTTTGAGGATTTCTTCGAATGGTTCAATTGGCTTCGGGATGAACCAGCCCATATAATAAAATTAGTTCGTGAAAAGATACTGGATGCCCTTAATGCTGACCAAAAGGTGTATAGCGAACTTCGGGTAGAAAAAGAAAAACTTCAATTGAATAAAAAACCGGCGGAAAATGTACAGGCACTACCTATTGAAATAAGTCAGTTATCGGCAGGTGAGAAAAACTTGTTCGCGCTGGTGGCAGATTTGATCAAACGAGCAGTTCAGTTAAATCCGGTGCTGTTCGAAATTGATTTTGACAAAGAGCAAGGTAGTTACAGTAATCCTTTGGAATACACTTATGGTATAGTATTAATTGATGAAATAGATTTGCATTTACACCCTAAATGGCAAAGGCAAATAGTGCCTAAATTAAGAGAATTGTTTCCCAATGTTCAGTTTGTGGTGACGACACATAGCCCGTTTATTTTGCGATTTGTTGGCGAAAATTGCGTTTCCTATGCGAATAAAGGGGGATATTTTAAAAAGTTAAAGTATGGAAATATGGAAGGATGGACAATCGAAGAGGTTCTGTCCGAAGCAATGGGAATGGATGAAAAAATATACACAGAACCATACAATGACGCAATTAGCAAAATTGAAAAAGCTTTAGAGGAGGAAAACTATAGCCAAGCAAAGGAAGAGTATAAAAACATAATTCCGACTCTGAATCCTACAAATACGCTGATTAAACTACTCCGTATGCAAGTAGAAGCACTAAAAGAAGATAGAACATGATACCTTTAAACAAAATACCTCCTCCTGATGAGTTAACAGAAACTAGACGCAAGGAGTTAACCGATCTATATATCCAGACTGACCAACCAGTTTGGAAGGAACCATATATAATTAAAAAACTCATGCTAATGAGTAGTTCAAAGTGCTGCTATTGCGAATGTTATTTAGGAGAAGAATGTAAATATATGGAAATTGAACATTTTTATTACAAAAATAAATATAAAGATAAGGTTGTAGAATGGGAAAATCTACTCCCTTCATGTAAACGCTGTAATCTACATAAAAAAATATTAGATGTTGAAGAAACTCCAATTGTCCATCCGGTATTTATGATTCCTAAAGAACACCTTTATATGAAGGCTTATAGATTGAAGGAACGAACCTATATAGGAAAAAATACATGGAAAGAGATTAAGTTAAACGATACAGATAGGTTAGCAAAAAAAAGATTTGAAATTGGGCAAAAAATATCAGACTGGATTGAGAGGCTATACGATGATGTATCTGTTAAAAATATTGATATCAAATATTTAAGAAAGGTGCGTCGAGAGTTGGAATCTATGTTGCGAGAATGCCTGCCTGATAAGGAATATAGTGCTACTGCTGCAACAATACTCGTACAGGAATCCCATCATTATGATGAGATTAAAAGAGTTTTGCAAGAAAATGCACTCTGGGACAAAGAATTTGACGAATTAGAGTCAACTGCTATGGATATTGCATTAGTCGAATGAATCAAATAAATGGACAAAAAATATGATTAACACCCACCTCTTCCTCTTCACCCTCGGTCCCGTCCAGTCTTTCATCGCCCAGGCCCGAAAGACACAAGACCTGTATGCTGGTAGCGCGATACTTAGTGACTTGATTCGCGCAGGTATTGCCGTATTCAAGCATGAGTTTGCGGCCATTGAGTATAAAATAATTTTTCCAGGTAAGGAGCGCGAGGGTTCAATGCCCAATCGTTTTATAGGTAAGATCGTAGGGCATTCGCTAACAGACACAGAACTGCTCCAGAAAGCCGGGGATATTAAATTAGCGGTAGAAAAGAAATTCGTTGATATCGCCAAAGAAGCCTTGGGAAAAGCAGAAATTGCTGAGCCGCCGGGATTCGAACAACAGATAAAAGCTCATTTGGATATATTCTGGACCTTTCAGGTGGTGAAGGATAATGATTATGCAATGGCATTCAAAGCGCTGGAAAGCCTTGGCGCCGCGATCAAAAATGTGCGAACTTTTGAACAGTTCACCTATCAACATTCGGATACAGAATATGGAGAAGTTGGTCGCAAATGTAGTGTAGATGGCATCAACAATACGCGATTCTATCGCCCCACTGAAAAAGGAAGTGAACCTGCATATGTGGCAGCCGGTGTCAAAAAAATAAAAGGGTTTTCATTGAATCCAGGCGAAGGCTTAAGCGCCGTGAGTTTAGTAAAACGATTTTACCCAAATACTACTTCTTTTCCCTCCACAGCTGCCGTGGCATTGATGCACGATGAAAGCAAACTTACAGTAAAAGAAAAAGAAATGCTCGGCTGTTATAAGCTACTTTTTAATAAAACCAAGTCGGCTGAAGCGTGTATTCAAATGCTCACAAAAGGATGGATTGATAAGTGCGAGATAACAAACCCCCAAGACAATGAGAATTGGAATGATCAGTTTGATCATCAGATGCTATTTGAAGAGAATCTCACTTCAAAAAACATTCCAGATCCTTCACAACTTGATTTAGTTCGCCATCTCAATGCCAGACTGAAACCGTCACTAAAAACCAAATATTATGCAATTGTCCGCTTCGACGGAGATAAAATGGGGAAATGGTTGTCCGGCGCCAACAACAAAACGGAAAGGGGTTTGGAGCCTTTCCACGAAAAATTATCCTGTTTGTTATCCGATTTTGGCACTTCTGCTGCCAATGGCCTCAACAATTCTAAACAGGGCCATGCGGTTTATGCCGGCGGCGACGATTTTTTGGGATTTGTCAATGTTCACTATTTGTTTGATGTAATGACGGAGTTGCGGATGGATTTTCACAAGACCGTCAATATGGGTATTGAGGCATTCAAAAAACCAGACGAGGAAATGACATTTTCGGCAGGCATAGTCATTGCACACTACAAAACACCTTTCTCTGAGGTGCTTAAGAAAGCCCGTGAAATAGAAAAAAAGGCTAAAAAAGAAGGCGGTCGAAATGCTTTTGGCATTACTGTGCTCAAGCATTCCGGCGAAGTACAAGAAGCGGTTTTCAAATGGGATGAAGTTGAAAGCAGTCCAAATGGTTGTTCCAATTGGGAAGCCTTTCAACGGATTAAAAATGCGCTCGACAAAGAAAAAGGCCGGTTTTCCAACTCCTTCATCGTAAATCTCACCAATGAGTTTTATCAACTCACAGGCGCTGATTTACACGATATGGACAGCACCAGTCGCATGGCCGAACATTTGGAAAATGCGCTGTTGTTCGAAATTAAACGTCTGGTACATCGCTCCTTAGACAAGCCGGCTACAACAAAAGCAGAGGATGATGAACTTAAAGACAAACTGACCGAGGCGGTACAGACGCTTTGGAAGCAAGCGCGCCACCCCAAGACGCGGAATTTCATCCACGCCCTTCACATCATCGATTTTATTACCCGCAAAACTGACAAATAATGAGGATACGCATCAGCGCATTGGACACACTTTTTTTTCGCGACGGCAAGCCCTTTACAATGGGCGAGGAAACTTGGGCCGATGGCGTATTCCCGCCATACCCCTCCGTGCTGTACGGTGCGTTACGCACCTGGTATATTGCCAACCACCCCGAAAACGTTTCGCAGAAATTAATTGAGGAAAGCGGAGGCATTGCTATTACCGGCATATATTATCGTTTACCAACAGGGCTACACCTGCCTTTACCTTTGGATATGGTAGAACCAAAGGATAAAATTACTGAGGAGCAAAATAAAGAAGAAAGGGAAACGGCATACCATGTTGTCAGTTTAGAACTTCACGAGCAAAATACCCTTTCTAATCATCTACTGCCCGCCCTGCTCCTGCCAAATGACGACTTGGAAGTAGAGACTGTGGAAGACGGACTCATCAGCAGCGATAATTTCAAGCAGTATTTGGAAGGAACCCTACAAGAGGCCCATATTCGAAAATTGAAAGACGCTGCACAAACAGAACCCAAGGTCGGTATCGGTCGCAAGGATAGCACTAATGCGGCAGATGAAGGTAAGCTGTACCGCGTGGGAATGCGCCGGGCCACAAACTTTGAGATTATCACGGTAGTGACCCTGCCAGCAGACCAATTTCAATACACGGCCACATTCCTCAAATTAGGCGGCGAAGGGAAAATAGCTGCAATCGAAGAAAGGGGACGTATGGATGCCCTGAAAATCGAAAAAGACACCATTGCCCTAAATCCGGGTAAGTTTAAACTGTATCTGTCCACACCGGCTATTTTCAAAAATGGATGGAAACCTGATTTAGAAGCATTAGGTATTAAAGCCACACCGATAGCGGCGGCCTTAGGAAAACCTGTACATATCGGAGGCTTTGATATGGCTATTAATAAGCCCAAGCCAATGCGGAAGGCTGTGCCCGCCGGCAGTGTCTATTATTATGAAACGAAAGAACCCGTTGAACGCATTTTGGAAAAACTGCAAGGCGAATCTATCTCCGATTTTTTAAAGGAGCAGGGCTTCGGAATTGCTTATGTTGGGAATTTCTAAAAATATGAAAAAAATTATCACCACGGTAGGTACATCGCTTTTTAGCAACTTTCAGCAGGATGAAGTCAGGGATAAATATGGCCGGGATTATGCCTCCATTTCCATTGACGGGCCACTTAAAAATATTGAAAATAAAAATCCAATTGCCGTCAAAATATATGAAGACGAGTACAAACATTATATTCGAAGCATAAAAGAAAATATAGAAGACTACTGGTTTGGAGATAAGTTTGAAAAAAATAAAAGAGCATCAGCTGAAATAGCCAGCATCTTAAAAATTGCAGAAGAGGAACCGGAAGAGGTGTTTGAAGTGCATTTAGTCGCCACAGATACATTGCTGTCGGTGTTGGCGGCTGAAATGATTGGTGACTGGTTCAAACAAAATAAATCGCTTGCCCCAAATGTGCAGGAAGTGCTGCTTCAACGTCCGCCTACAAAAGACTTCAAGGAGCAAAAGGAGAGCGACTTTGTCATAAAGGATTTAAGGGTTGATGCTCAAAATGATTACGAGAAGGGGTTTTTGAACCTGATTGAAGTTTTGGATAAAATTTATACTGCGAGTAAAAAAGTGGATCAACAGATTGTCCTCAACGTTACAGGCGGATACAAAGCAATCATACCGGTAATGACGCTTTATGGACAATTGCGAAAAATACCTCTAAAGTATATTTACAATGAAAATGAGTCAACTAAGTCGGAATTAATAACCATTGAAAACCTACCGGTTAACTTTGACTGGGGTGTGGGGGAAATGTTGGCTGACTACATTGCCGACAATGAGGTGAGGGCAAAACTTGAAGATGATAGCAAAATAATTGAACTACTCCGAAACTACAAAATAATAAGAAAGGAGGATAAAAATTTAACCATAATTGGAGCCTTATTGGGGCGATATGTAGATGAACGGATGTTTGAGGGTAAAACTTCTTTTGGTTTTTTTGCAGAATACAAGGTTTACGAAGCACTCATAGAAGATTATAATCAAATCCCTAAAAGAGGCAAAGAGTATTGGTGGGATAAAAATGACCAAACCCGGTATTCTGAAAATCCCATGTTTGAAAAAAATGCAGATAAAGAAACACGTATCGAAATAGACCTTGTAAGCACAGATGAAAAAGAGAACCAGACCTGGTATGAGGTAAAACCATCTTCGAAAACTGGGATAAATAAAGCGTACCAACAGATACAGGAAAGACTACTTTTTTTGAAACTGGCATTGAAATCCCCTGTTGAAAAATTTATTCTTATACTTTACAAATTCGATTTTCAAAGGATAGAACAAGGGCGACAGTTTGAAAATTTGAAAAAACTATTTGACGGTACGCAAATAGAATTTGAAGTTTGGTATTTTGATGTTCCAGTAAATTTTGACAAAGAAAAAATAAACAACAAAGTTTTTTTCGAGCAAAAAATTGAATTGCATAGAATTTCAAATCAATCTAAAATTGTCACCACAGTACTAAATCAATAAAAAATAAACCAATATGTACAGAAAAGCACATCCACTCTTTCTTGTTTGCAACACACCCACACACGTGGGTAGCGGTTCTGATTTGGGTGTTGTTGACTTGCCCATACAGCGAGAGCGACACACTGGATTTCCCAAGTTTGAAGCAAGTAGCCTCAAAGGAAGCCTGCGTGAGGCTTTTGAGCGTAAGGTTGACACCAAAACTTTTAAATCTATTGATGCACCAGACACTATTATTCATAGGTTGTTTGGCTATGATGAAGGCAGCTTAAGCGAGGCTGAAAAAAAGATTTTGATAAAGCATTTTCAGAAGGAAAAAGGTAAAGACAAGGATGGCAATCCGCTATTTGAAGACCAAAACATCTTTACCGGCGCCCTTGGTTTCACCGATGCACGTCTGCTACTTTTCCCAGTCAAATCCATGAAAGGCGTTTTTGCCTGGGTCACCTGTATGCGGGCGCTCAAGCAGTTTGAAACCGATATGCAACTCGCCTTTAAGGGTTTTAGTATTGCAGGATTGAACGACCGCGACCTGAACGAAAAGGATACTTACCTCTTTGCAGCTGACAGCAATCTTAAAATTTCGAGCGCGGTGAACAAAATTGTTCTGGAAGAATTCACATTCGGTATCTCCAATGAACTAAATGGAGCAGTACAAATTGAACTCGATGGGCAAAAAACCAACTTGCCCGATTGGCTGGCGGAAAAATTATTTGGAGACGACGGCTCCTATTGGTCCGAAAAAATAAAAAAGGATATCGTCATTTTGCCCGATGATGACTTCAAAGATTTTGTCAACTTGAGTACGGAGATTATCACCCGCACGAAAATTGACAACAATACCGGGACGGTGGCTCAAGGCGCTTTGTTTACCGAAGAGTATTTGCCTGCCGAAAGCATTATGTATGCCTTGGCTTTAACGGCTGCGGAATTTAAAGAAAAAGATCAAGGCCCGATGAAAGAGGATGAAGTGTTTGATTTTTTCAAGAACCAACTCCCCTCCGTTATTCAAATCGGCGGCAATGCAACTCTCGGTAAAGGAATTGCCGGCACTAAACTTCTAAAAGGAAATAAACCATGAGCAACGGAACACAACGAACAACTTTAGAGCAAGGACGTGCAGCCTTTGCATACAAATGTGCCGAAGGGGGCGCAAAATTTAATAAAAACAAAGAATACAAATCCTATGTTAAAAAAATGCCCATGCTCATCAAAACCAATGGCTTAGGTGCAGCAATAGCATTTGCCTTGGCAAAAGGAAGCAAAGATGGTAAACCCGATGCCAACAATGCATGGGGGCTTCTTTATACTCAAATAGAAGATTGGCTAAAACAGGATAGTAAAGAACTTTCCCAAAAATTAAAAGAGAAGAGTCTTGCGGAAGTACTTATTCAAACTGATAGTTCCGTCTATCGCGCTGTGACCGTCGAAGTATTGGCATTGTTGGCCTGGACAAAACGCTTCGCCGAGGCATTGATTGACGGTGAACCTCAAGATTAAATTAATAGCCCAATGGAAAAAGGAACGCTTATCATATTCAGTACCAAAAAAGGATTCGCAGCCAAAATATCTTTTACGAAAACTGACGGGAAGGTATCCGAATTGCCAGTCCTCTCGTACCAACCCAAGGACGACAAGTACAACAATACGGCATGTACTTTCAAGCGCGAAAGTGGACGGCTTGTTCAATTAATTGCGCATGATGGAACTGATCTCATGGGGCAACGCCTAACAGCTGCTCCTGTTGCCGGAGGGGGGCAGTACTCTTCTTCCGCGCTAGGTCGGCAGCAGCATGCTGAAAGTGTATCGGATAGCTTCTCTCCGGATGACGCACGTTTACCAAAGGACACCCGCGAAGCCCTCGCAACGCTCCAATCACCGGACAATTTTGCTCTTAAACTAAACAAAGCGGCCCGCTATGACAAACGAATGGGGAAATTCCAGTTCTTTAAACGCGAGCGTAAAGGCGAGAACTATGAGATTCGAGCCAACTATGGTGCGATTAATTTTAAACAATTGGCTTATCGAGAGTTGGCAAATGCTGAACGGTTGATTTCAAAAAGCAATATTCGTAGTTTTGATTTAGCAATTGACTGGCGCATGGTACAAGGCTTGGGCATTGAATCGGTTTATGAAACGTCGCTCACCTTGCACCATGTTTACGGTATCCCATACTTACCGGCAAGTACCCTAAAGGGAGTAGTCCGGAGTTGGATCATTGCGGAAGCGTTCGGACAAAGTGAAGGTCATGCCATCAAGGATGAACAGTTTTGCAACTTGTTTGGTTGCCCGGTAGAACTTGTGTTAGATGATCCAGATGATAAAAACAAAAAAGGGGAAGCGAAAAAGAATAAAGCCAAATATCCATCCTTCTTCAAAGAGGCAAGACAAGGCAAAATCACTTTCTTCGACACATTTCCAATTGAAGCGCCTAAAATTGAAGTAGATGTTATGAATCCTCACTACGGCCCTTACTATTCGGATAATAACGCGAAAACCCCTCCTGCTGATTTTCATAATCCCATACCCGTACACTTTATCACAGTGGCCAATACCAGTTTCCGATTTATTATTGGCGCAAGTGAAGGGAAGTGGCTTAATGAAACTGTCGGATCAAAACCAATAACTGAATGGCTTCGAGATGCCCTTATTTCTCACGGCATCGGCGCCAAAACCGCCGTCGGCTACGGTTACATGAAACCTGAATAATTGTACCATGAAATTTTATCGATTTATTTTGAATCATTACCGCGTGCAAATTATCCTTGCCGGTTTGATCTTTGGCGGCATGATATATGCATCCAGTGTTCAACCGGAGTGGCATAACAACATTGCTTGGTTCGAGGCTATTGCCGGTACAGGTACGTTATTTTTTGCCTTTTTTCTGTGGATTAATGGAATTAGCCGGGAATGGGAAGATAATTTACCCAAACGTATTACGGTGCAATACCAATACCAAGGCCGTAATGTCATGGTTTGCTACGATGCCTTATTGGTCAGTGAATCTGATGCCCGCACCTGGGCTTTGCAAATTGGCCAACAAATGTCAGGATGTCAGCGACTGAAATTTGAGCCTTTTTTTAACCTTCAGCAGCGCGGAATCCAAAAGGAGAAAGTTAGCGACAAAAAGTACAAGGCGTTTGTTTTTACTTATTATTTAACTGAGTTGCCGGTTCCAGATGGAGCGACATCTGACAAACAGGACGAATTTAGAAAAAGACTTGAAAATGGCTGTATTGAACGTTATCCAGAATATCATCAAGACGGATCAATATCAATGACAGATGGTTATGTGGCCTCAAAAAATCAGAAGATAATCATTTCAGAATAACTCTTGGGCTATATCATTGGCTCCCGCATCCTCGAACGCATCCACTTCTTAAACTCCTACAAAGCATAAAAAACATACTCCCGCTAAACGCCGTTCCTTGACATCTCTGGCTTCATATTTTTTCCGATCCGTGCAGGGATATGCTGATGGAGTATATCCCTGCATGGAAAATTTTGCCTTTCCAGACCTTCTCCAACACGATGCGGATTGAAACTCGCACGGGACTGGTGGTGGCGGAGTGGGCCAAGGCGGCTTTCCAGACCTTCTCCAACACGATGCGGATTGAAACGGAGCTGTTCGTTGATTGCGAATTCACCGGTTTCACTTTCCAGACCTTCTCCAACACGATGCGGATTGAAACCCAGGTACTGGTGTTCGTAGTCCCGACTCCGTTCACCTTTCCAGACCTTTTCCAACATGATGCGGATTGAAACATATCGAATGGCGTGCCGCAGTCGGATGTAGATTTCTTTCCAGACCTTCTCCAACACGATGCGGATTGAAACCTGATGGCGTGAGCCAGTTTTGAATCGGATCACCCTTTCCAGACCTTCTCCAATACGATGCGGATTGAAACTCATCCTGATTGATGCCGGAGTGGCAACCTCACGACTTTCCAGACCTTCTCCAACACAATGCGGATTGAAACATTGTGACGTTCCACTTGGTAGTTGTTCCGCAACCACTTTCCAGACCTTCTCCAACACGATGCGGATTGAAACTGGAACTTGCCCAGCAGCAGGTTGACGTTCGCCGCTTTCCGGCCTTCCTCCAACACGATGCGGATTGAAACCCACCATTGCTTTAAAACCAGCCAAATGGACATCGTGCTATAAGGAATTCCTCCGCCACTGCGCGCATTTTCCGCCGGAATCGATTACTTTTGTCCATCATCTTTAAAACCCGGCTATGGATAAAACCCTACATCCACCACTTGCTCATTTGCCCAATACCGGCAGGCAGCCGCTGATGTTGCTTGCCGCTTTTGTGCTGTCTTTACTGTGTTATTTGTCTTATGACTGGCAGCACAAAGGCAATTAACATGATCCATCTATTCACCATCCTCTGCGAATACAAAGGCGGCACCTACACCAAACAGTTGCGTGCTGAAAATCCTGTTCAGGCCTTGGAACAATGGGCCGAAATTTTTCTCCTGGATGATTTTTTAACAACGCCTGAAAAAGAGATTTTTGCCGCTGAGGTGCAATATTCACTGCGAGAGGGTAACCTGGTGGCGTTGGAGGGGCTTCAAAACGTTTGGTATGAAAGTTTTTCGCTGGAGGAGGATTTACTCGAAGTCAATATTGTCGGCATGAGCGAGCAGCCTATAGAAACATCGGTGCGGATGCCGGACCAGGTTGTTGCATCATAAAATGTCATCAAAATGGTACAACGAACAAGGATCATCGCCGGCCCGCCGGGATGATCCTTGTCGTTAGGGAATTACGCTACTGCAAAACCCGTATGCGGCCGGGCATAGGGCGGGCGAAATCCCAAAACGATATCTTCCCGCGCAATACCTTTTTCCATCAATACATCCACTACGTCTTGTTCAGTGGAATTGCGTTGAAACCATACCTTGCCGTTTTTGATTTCAAAATGTAGTACGACTGAAAAAATATATTGCGCCCCGTGCCAGCCAATACGCAAGAGCTGAAAATGATTTTTTTCCCGGTCTGCAATGACGTAGTTTTCAACCTCCGGCTGGTTAGCCGGCCTTATTTGAGCGTATCGATTCAGATATTCTATTATGATATTCTGATATTTTTCTATTTTATCCATTTTGCTATAGTTTTATCAACTGGATTATAAACAATTATCTTGGCGCCAATGCGCTCCACTGCGCGTTGAATCGCTCTTTCCTGAAAAAAACCTATCCAGATTTCCTCCGGAATGGCCAAAAACAGTATTCGATCCGGTTCTATTATCTCAAGCGCCACGAAGTAGTCATTAAACTGTCCCATAGCCCGATGAAATTCGTTGATATCAGAAGGGCCGGTAAAACTCTTAATTTCGACTGCAATTTTTACCTGATTTTTTTCAGCGGCCAGCAGTTTTTCAGCACCTAAATCGATTTCATATCCAATGTTTCCGATATTTAATGGGAATGGATCATGTGTGATCTTCCAGCCTTCCGATTCTAAGGCATAACGGACAACATCGTGGTAAAAATCTCTTGCCATGGTTCGACAAAAGTACGAAAAAAATGCCTGCGTTACAACATCTTTTTAGCACACACCCCATTCATCCTTTTCTTTTTCTACCCTACCTTTTCTTTTCCCGCCCTCCCCCTTTCCCTCCGAAAAAGAACCTTTTCTTTTCGTCTTTCCAGTCTTTTTACTCCCAAAAACAGGACTGCGGCCTCCCCGGGAAAGGGGAGCGGCGCCGGAAAAAACGTTTAAGCGCCAGAGCGGAAATTTCTTTTTTCCCAAAAAAACCTTTTCACGCCGGAAGCAGATTTCCCTGCGCCGCGATAACTTTTTCTTTTCGCTTTTCCGGCCTTTCTTTTCCCTTGTCCAGTCTTTTTTTTCGCCGAACGGACTTTTCTTTTTGCTTTTCCGGGGTTGTTTTACCCGGCCGGGCCGTTGTCCGTTCTTAGCGCCAGGTTAAAGTTGCATTTTTGCCTGTTAACAATTTAATTTACCGTATTTAAAACTAAAAAATATCCTTAAATTCGGTATATTATTTTAACTATTTAAGATTAGTTAACATTAAGTTCTTTAACGGCACTTGCGCATTGTTTGAAACGGGCGGCAGTTTTGTGCCGCCGGACCGGGCTTGGTTCCCACCGGCGATCAAAACCTTATTCGTTCATTTTCAAACCTTTCTGATTATGAAAGTGTATGCTTCTTTCGACTTTAAGTCGAGCCTCAACGATGCCGGACTGGCGCAGTTCGCGGTGAATGTGTGGACCCGTATGACGGATGCTCCCCGTTTTGCCGGCATCAAAACCCAGACCGACAACAACCTGAAACCGGCGCTCGACCGATTCGCCGCCGTGGTACAGGAGGCCGCCGATGGCAGCCGGGTCAAGATTGCGGAAAAGAAAATGCGCCGCGCCGAATTGGTGGAAGTGCTGGAGACGCTGGCCGGGCACGTGTCGATCATCGCCGGCAGCGACCCTTCCATTCTGCTTGAAGCAGGCTTTTCGGTGCGCGGCAAATCCGGCCGCGTGGCCGGCGCCGACATCGGCCAGGTACAGGGCTTGCAAGTGACGGCCGGCGCCCGTTCCGGCGAGGCCGTGCTGACTTTCGATCCCGTGCCGCGCGCCCTGGTGTACGCCGCCGAATGGAGCGCCGACAACGGCCAAAGCTGGCACAACGGCACCTATTCCTCTGCCCGGCGCACCCTGTTGCAAGGCGTACCGGCGCGCAGCGACGTTGCCTTCCGCGTCACCGCCATCGGCGCAGCCCAGCGCAAAGGGGCGCCCAGCGCGATGGTGAGCCAGTTTATCCTCTGAACGGCCGGGCCCCGCAACGGTAGCGCAGCCACCGGGGCCGAAAACCGCAAGCCGTAGTATCTCCTACTCCCCTTCACGACAAACGAACCAGGCTTTCCCTCGGAGCACAGGGACGGGCGACCAATACGGTACAACGAACAAGGATCATCCCGGCGGGCCGGCGATGATCCTTGTCGTTTTTGCAAGAATCTGACAGTACCATGAGGGCAAAATCCGTGAAAATCCGAGCACGCAGTCCGTGTCATCCGCGTTCCCATCCTGCGCGAGCGGCCCTCGTAGAAGGATGGGAACGCGGATGACACGGACTGCGTGCGCGGATTTTCACGGATTTTACCCGCGTAGTGTGAACGGAGGTTTGCAGAGAAGGACAAATGCGTCATTACACCTCACAACGGGTACAAAACGCATTCCGCGCTCACCCCCACCGCACCTTCCCCGCCAGCTTCCGGTATTCCCGGTGATCCTTTCCCAGCACAAAGCCCACAAACTCTACCTGCCCGAGCACCGACTGGCGGAAGCGGTCGAACACATAGATGTGGAATAGTCCGCGTTCGCGCACGGCTTCGCTCATCAGCCAGCGGTAAATTTTGATTTCCTGTTTCAGGCGTTTGAGCCAGTTCTGGCCGGGTACCGGCAGGGCGTTTTTGCCCAGCACGAGGCCGGTGATTTCCGGGTTTTCGAGCCGGGTTTGCAGGCGCACCTTGTTTTCGTTGACCACAAAGCCGTGCCGGAGCACGATAATGCGCACGGCGTCCATAAATCCGTCGGGTGGTTCGCGGCGGAACGAAAACGTGAGGTCGTCGGCGTAGCGGGTATAGGTGGCATTGGCCTCGGCGGCGAGTTTTTCGAGTTGATAATCGAAGAACAGGCAGCAGAAGTTGGAGAGGACGGGCGACGTGGGCGCGCCCATAGGCAGCCGGCCCTGGTAGGCGCAGAGGCCCGCGAGCGCGGCGCTGAGATCGGGCGGGAAAAAGAATACCCGGCGGAACAGGTCGCGCAGGTGCGTGAGCGTGATGGTGTGAAAAAAATCTTTCAAGTCCACGGACAGAAACCACTCGCCTTTCTGGTGCGCCAGGGCATTGGTATAGATGTTGCGCGGGCGTAGTTCGTCGTTGGGCGCCTGGATAAAGCCGTGGGCGCTGTCGGTTTTTACGCCGTAGTATACCGCTTGAAGGTAGCGGTTGAGTAGTTGTTGCAGGGTTTTCAGCGCGGGTGCGGGATGTTGGATGAGCCGTTTTTGTCCGCCGGGTTTGGGGATATGAAAGGTGTAATAGTCCGGCTTATCGATGTGTTTGGCGATGGCGGCTTCGCTGATGGATAGCGATTTGGCTAAGGAAGGCACGTCATTCAGCGCTTCGAAACGTTGACCGATGACGGCGAGTTGCTGGGTATTGAACTGACTTTTTTGCTGAAAGAAATAATACATGACACGGCGGTTTAATTATGATGTAATAACTTGAATTTCAATAAATTAAAAGTAGCGCACGAGCGCGGTGCGGCTGAGCGCTTCTTTGTCGGGTTGTTTGCCGAGCAGCAGCAGGTTTTGCCAGGCGGCGCGGTCGAGCGGGATGACGCAGAAGCGGTCGGAGGGCGCCAGTTCGGCGCGGGCATTTTCTTCGAGTTCGTGCAGACGGGCTGCGTTGGCGAGCCCGGCAAAGACGGAGTGTTGCAGGCGCACCAGTCCGGCTTGTTTGCACCATTTGACCATTCGCCGGCGCACGCGGGCGTTGCCGACGTCGTAAGCGACGCAGTAGTACATCTATGTTTAGTTATGAGTTATAAGTTATGAGTTATTGCCTGCGACGGGGGCCGATGCAGCAAATCATAACGGATCGTATATCTACTTCAAAAAAGGGGAAGATTGTATTCAATGGCAGGCGGGCGGGGGGAGTTTGGAGTTTGAAGTTCGAAGTTTGGAGTTCGAAGTTTGACTCAATCGCCGAATAATGGCAACAATGCCGGTGGAGGGCTCCAGCGGAGCACCAGGGCGGCGAGTCGCCTGGCTTCATCGGACAGGAATTGTTCGAGGGAGAATAGACGGCCTTCGTATTCCGTTTTTTGGTGGCGCAGGCGGTGCAGGAAAGCATCGGCTATGATTCTGCAACCGGTGTCGTTGAGCCACAGGCCGGTTTTGCCTTTTGGTGCGGGCCGGACGTGTTGCCCCGATATTTTTTTGGCGGCGAAAAGCGCGAATACGGTTTTTTCCACCCAGATGCGCCAGGGCTCGATATAGTCGAACACGAGGCTCTTGCGTTGGTAGCCGTCGTAGTGCATCCAGCCGATATGGGGGTGCAGGCCGGCCAGCACGAGCGCTTTTTCCACGAGGTTGTACAGGATGCCGTAGCCGTAGTTGAGAAATGCGTTGAAGAGGTCCTGCGCCGGTTGTTGGCTGCGGCCGGAGAAGCGGAGTTCTTCGGGAAGCAGGGCATTGAGTGTGTTGTAGTAGATTTGGCCGGCATGGCCTTCGATGCCGCGAATTTGTTCGGCGTCTTTGGCCGGTTGGCGGATGGGCAGGGCGCTGAGGCGGGCGAGCAGGTCGGCTGTTTCCGTTTCTGCTTTGGCGATGAGCGCCTGTTTGCCGGCGTCGCGGTAGCGCTTAAGTTTTTGCAGGAACAGGAGTCGTTCGCGGATTTTGTCTTCCACCCAACCTTTGGCGATGCGGAGCGCATCGGGGGTGAGGGAGATGGCCAATTGTTTTTTCCAGATGGCCAGGGTAGAGTTGGGGCGGTTGGAGAGCAAGCGGCCTCTTGGGTTGCCGAAGGCGTCGAGTACTATAATGTCGGCGCCGTGTTCTAATGCCAGCAGGAGGGCGTCGGCGGAAACGGAAGACCCCGGTTGGAGCAGGACGGATTTTACCTGGTGGCCGGCAAATTGTTCCGTTACGTGGTGGTTGGAGCCGCTGAGGTCGGGGACGATCACTTCGAAGAGACCGTCCTTTACGCGGAGCCGGGCGCCGAAGGTTTGTAGATAGATTTGCATGGTAAGCAGATTTTAAATTGTGATGGTGTGCGGAATTCGAAAAATAAATTCATAGTTGGGTCACTGATTACAGATGATGGAATTTCCCCTACGGGGCGTTTATTATCTCATTAGATACACAAAGGTCAGTTACGCTGCATTATCACGAACGAAAAAGTAGCATTTTCCGGGAGCCGTGCAGGGCGCCACGACATGCTTTTCGACCCCAAAAAGTGCGCGTAAGTGATTTGTTTTCAATATCTTATATTTCCGGAAAAACGCCTGAAACAGCGCTTTTTAGCCCCCCGGCGATGTGAATTTTAAGAAATAATTAACCAAAAACGCGCAAAATTTCCGGGAAAAAATTAACCGTAACTTATTCTTGTGCAGTAGATTCGCCCCTGTTACAGGCTTTCCAGACCTTCTCCAACACGATGCGGATTGAAACATTGCAACCGTTGATTTCGACGTAATCGTAGGTCGTCTTTCCAGACCTTCTCCAACACGATGCGGATTGAAACCTTCGGTCAACGCGAGTTGTTTCAGAATGCTCACGACTTTCCAGACCTTCTCCAACACGATGCGGATTGAAACTGAGAGCCCGGTGGTGTAGTAACGATCAGGATTCGCTTTCCAGACCTTCTCCAACACGATGCGGATTGAAACTAATCGTGCAGAGGCTGAAAATGTTTTTAAACATATCTTTCCAGACCTTCTCCAACACGATGCGGATTGAAACACTTTGGCTTTGATTTTGGATTGGGGTTTGATTTTCTTTCCAGACCTTCTCCAACACGATGCGGATTGAAACTGCTCAGTGAAATAATCGGCGATCGCGCCGTTCACAGCTTTCCAGACCTTCTCCAACACGATGCGGATTGAAACCCGTTTAATAGTGTGCACACACCAAAGTGGATTACCCCTTTCCAGACCTTCTCCAACACGATGCGGATTGAAACCAGGATGGCATAGCGGTCTCGATCGCAGAGCATTTTTCTTTCCAGACCTTCTCCAACACGATGCGGATTGAAACTTTGGAAGTACTCCCAGACTAGAATTATTTTTGTCTTCTTTCCAGACCTTCTCCAACACGATGCGGATTGAAACTAGAATTCTACGTTGCTCAGTTGTGGTCCATCACTGCTTTCCAGACCTTCTCCAACACGATGCGGATTGAAACCTGAGCGCGGCTTTGAGGAGGGCG
>CAUJEY010000343.1 GCA_963169325.1 Bacteroidota bacterium | reverse complement strand
CTATCGTTTTTGGGAAGTCAAACATGCATATGAGTTTGTACAACGAAGCCATAAACAATAAAGGGATTGCAACCTTCATAGCACCCAAGAAAAAATCCGCCGCTTGGGATTTGTCCAGCAAGCGGTGCAGCATTTCTTCTTCGGTGCGTTTCGGGTCGCAGACGCTCATGAGCCGCCGCTGAACACCTTGGTCGAGCGGGGGCAAAGGCTTCACTTCCACACGATTTTGCACCATGGCATGGCGGCTCGCAGGGCAATGACGTCTGTTTCGGGTAGGGGATTTGTGGGACCATCCCCGCCTGCTAAAAGTATTGTTTTCAGGTTTGGCATTTTGCTAAAAACCTCGATGGGCAGTGATTGCAGTCGATTTCCATAAAGGACAAGCGATTGCAGGTTTTTCAGTTCGCCGATTTGCGCGGGCAGACTTGTAAGTTCATTCCATCGAAGGTCAAGCGATTGCAGGTTTTTCAGTTCGCTGATTTGCACGGGAAAGGTTTGCAATTCATTGCCCCGAAGGTTTAGCGATTGCAGGTTTTTCAGTTCAACGATTTGTATGGGAAGGGTTTGAAGACGATTGCCTAGAAGGATAAGAGATTGCAGATTTTTCAGTTCGCCGATTTGCGCGGGAAGGGTTTGAAGCCGATTGTCGTAAAGATTAAGCAATTGCAGATTTTTGAGTTCGACGATTTGCGCGGGAAGGATGTTTAATTGATTGCTGCCAAATTGAAGCGATTGCAGGTTTTTCAGTTCGCCGAATTGCGCGGGAAGGGTTTGAAGTTGATTGTAAGAAAGGGCAAGTGATTGCAGGTTTTTAAGTTCACCGATTTGCGCAGGAAGGGTTTGAAGTTGATTACGGGTAAGGTCAAGCGATTGCAGGTTCGTTAGAGTCCCGATTTGTGCGGGCAGAGTGTGCAGTATATTTTCAGAAAGGATAAGCGATTGCAGGCTTTTCAGTTCGCCGATTTGCGCGGGTAGGGTTTGAAGGCGATTATTGTGAAGGTCAAGCGATTGTAGGTTTTTCAGTTCGCCGATTTGCTCGGGAAGGGTTTGAAGATGATTATCAGAAAGGCCAAGCGATTTTAGGTATCTCAGTTCGAAGATTTGAGTGGGAAGAGTTTGAAGTTTAATATTAGAAAGGATAAGCGATTGCAGGTTTTTCAGTTTGCCGATTTGCGCGGGTACGGTGTACAGAAAATTATCAGAAAGGATAAGCGATTGCAGGTTTTTCAGTTCGAAGATTTGCTCGGGGATGGTATGCAGATGATTGTTGTGAAGGTTAAGCGATTGCAGGTATTTCAGTTCGCCGATTTGCGTGGGCAGAGTGTTCAGTTTATTTTCAGAAAGATCAAGCAATTGCAGGTTTTTCAGTTCGCCGATTTGTGCGGGCAGGCTCGTCAATTGATTGGAAGAAATCAATAAAATTTTCAGTTGGGCAGATTTAAAAATACTGTTAGGCAGTTCCCACAATACCTTTCCCCTCAAATCAAGCGCGGTTTGTTCAGATGAAAGTCCATTAAGGTCGGTAGATAGAGGGTATTCATTGCCGAGCGTATCAATTAAATAATCGATTAAATGATAGTCAACACCCCTTTTTTTGACCTTGGCAAGGCCTGTCCTCTCAAAAGGTTGGGCTTCGCTGTATTCGAAATCAATTTTGGTGTTCAGGTTTTTATCAATGAAGCCGTAACGCCCTTCGTTTTTATCGTAAGCCAAGCCAAAGCGGTCTTGATAAAAGTAGATTTTATCGAGTACGGCGGTGGCTTTTTTCTCGGCGGCCTCAGCAGTTTCTTTTGCAGCGATAGCGTTTTTCTTTTCTGTTTCAGAAGTTGCTGTTGCCGTTTTCGCCAACTCCTCATTTATTAAAGCCTCCTGTTTCGCTTTTTCAGTTTCTGCCAATGCGATTTTGACCTTTTTCTCTGAATCCTCCGCCTCTTTCTTTTTCTTTTCAATCGCCCCAAAAACTTGGTCAATAAAAGCATTGACCTCCGGTTTTTTGCTTCCATCATAATTTTCTGCCCCTCGCGCAAGGTCGAGCGCCGATTTGTATTGGCCGCGATTCAATGCTTTTTTGGCCAACTCCATTTTGCAGGTGTAGTTGTTGCATTCCTGCGTGAATGCCGAAGTGCCGCACAAAAAAAGCAGGCAGAGGAGGAGGGTGTTTTTCATCATTTTTGAGTTTTAAAAATTGGGCACTTGATTTTGTTTTTCTGAATGGCTTGATTCAAATTCTCGATTTTCTTTTTGATTTCATCGGAATTGAGTTCAAAAACCGCTTTTTGCAAACGCCCGAAGGTCTCGTCGCCCAGGCAGGAATTCCCGCCGCTCAATTGGCCGTAAGCCACCGAGAGTTCTTTGTCAAATTCATTTACCCGTTTGGCGGCTTCGGCGGCGAGGCGTTTTTCATTTTCAATTTTCAAATCAGAAAAAGCCTTTTCCACTTTTTTCTGCGCCGAAAACGCCCAAAACATCGCCCCCAACGCTAAAACCAACCCCACGACAGCGGCTATTGCCAAAGTGGTTGCCCGTTGTCGCCGCACCCGTTCTTGCTCCGCCTGCTGTTGCGCCTTTTCCAAATCCGCCCGCTCTCGCCGTCCTAACTCTTTTTCACTCTCCAACATCCGCTTCTGTAAATCCTCCGGCATCCCCAAATACCCCTCAAACGCCCGCAAATAATCCAAATCCTCCCGAGAAAACATCCCAGCCCGCCCCTCATAAACCCGATAAACCTCCCGAGCCTTCTCCCGCAGTTTCATCTCATTGGTCAAATTCTGCCCAACGACAAGCGCCAGCACATCATGGCTAATCTCAAACTGCGTCTCCTCCCCAGATTTCAGGGTGCGGACAATGCGGCGTTGCTCCAAGTCCCGAAGCAAATCAGCCACCGGGTAAACCAACGAAACAGCATTGGCCGCCAGCGCATTTTCCAAGTCCCCCGCGCTCATTTGCAGTTTGGTGTGCCGCTCCGAAATCATGGCTGCCAGCAATTCCAAAGGCACTTTTTCACCATGCGACCGCTCCATCTGCTCCAATTGTTTTTTCAAAAAACTATCTAAAACGCGCTCCAAATTGTCGTTTTCTTTCACCAAACCGCTGTGCAGCACGGGTTTTGGGTTTTTGTTTTCGATGGCGGCTCTGTCCCAAAGTTCGCCCAAAAAAACTTGGACGTGCGCCAGTTCGATTTCCCGCTGCGTGTCGGGCAGTTTGGCGAGGATGCTTTTTGCCAATGCCGCCGGTTGCTCCACCCGAAAATCGGATTGGTATTTTTCGGCCTCCAAAATCTGTTGGATGACCGCCTGCACATTGGACCTGCCCATTTTTTCCAACCTAAAACGGTGCTGAAAAATACTGGGACAAAGCGGCTCAAACTCCGACAAATGTCCGATGAACTCCTCGCGCATCACGAGCATCACCCGGCAAGGCACTTTGTAGCGGATGAGCCGATTGAGCCGCGTGAAAAAATCCTTTTTTTCGGCCTCGTCGCCCAAAATCAACAACTCCTCAAACTGGTCGAACAACAAATAAACTGGCTGGTACCGCTCGGCAAACAGGTTTTCAATTGCCTCGCCGAAATCAAAATCGGGGTTTCGGGGCAGTTTGGTTTGCGGATCGAAGTCTATTTTTTCGTGCAGGGCTTCGTTGATTCTCGCAAAAACGGAAGCCGTCATGTTCGCGCCGCGCCGGATGCTCACCGCAAACCAATCGGCATCGGAAAACTGGTTCCGCAGCCCGCACTCAATCAAACTGGTTTTCCCCGCGCCTGATGGGCCGTACACCAAGAGGTGTTTCACGCCGCTCAATGCATTGTACAGCGCGTCGGTTTCCTTTTCGCGCCCGAAGAAAATGTCGGCATCCTCCTGTTGGTAGGAGTCCAAAAATTTGAAGGGGGACGTGGCGTGGTTCATTTGTTCGGGGTTTTGAAGGGCTTAAAAACCAGTTCCAATTGCTTGAACAAATCGTTAAGTTTAGCCTGTTCGTTGTTTTGCGGTTTGACGCGCAGATATTTGTTCGAAGCGATTTGGGTGCGCTCGCCGTAAGGCCGTTCGTTTCTGAATTGCGCGAAATCGTACTGGCGGGAACCGCCATTGCCGATGAAATAGAAAACTTCGGGCGTTTGGGTGGCTTTGTCTGAAAGGACGCTTTGGTCAATTATCAAGGGTGTGAGCGAGATGAAAGTGGCGGGGTCGGTGATTTTATCCAAGCAAACATCCACGTTGCTGCCCTTGAAAAGGAGTACGCTATGGTTGAAGGTGAACACGTCCTCGATGTCTTTGGTGTTGTAGTCTTCGGCATTGGTATCGGCGGCGTTGTAAATGCCGTGCAACTCGCCGTAGAGGTGCAAGAATTTTTTCGGCGTGCCCATTCGGTAGTTCAAACTGATATTTTTGATGCTTACCAAGCGGTACTTCGCCAAAAACGCCAATCGCCGCAGCAGAAAAACAAGCGCGGTCAAGTATTCATTCAACAGCGTGGAAAGGCTGGTGTCAGCGGGAAGTGTATTCGTAAGCAAACGTCGGCGCATTTGGGCGAGGAACATGGTTGCTTCGTACAAGTCACTTTTTGCATTGGAAAACTCGGCCACGAACTCCTTGATTTCGGGCATAAAGTGCGTCTTCTGTTGCAGCAATTCGTTCGCAACAAGGAGCAAACTCAGGAAATCGTATTCCGCGTGGTCTTTCTCGCTCATTTGGACGAACTCGTTCAATGCCTCGTTTTCCGCCTGTTGGCCCGATTCAAGGATTTGCGCCAGCAAAATGTAACTCAGGTAGCGCACGGCACTTTGATAGGCTTCGGCCATGTAAGACAAGCGTAAAAGGGGCGGGTGTTCATCGCCATTTTTTTGCTTGGTCATCACTTTTTGGAGAAACGCTTCGATGAGCCAGCCGTAATGTTCCATAATGGCGGTGGGCAAATTTTTCACCGAAACACCCTGGTCGAGCAAATCCTGCCGGAGACCAAGCACCCATTGGATATCTTGGGCGGCGACCAAATTCTGAGCAAGTTCAATGGGCAAAGGCGTTGCGCCGTCCTGTTCGATTTCGTTGAGCAAATCGAGGAGGCCAAAACGGATTTGGTTTTGGGTCAAAGTCGCCTCCGCATGGCTGACGACGCCGAGCCGGATTTGCCGCCGGATGTACTGAAAACGCCCTGATTGGTGAATGGCTTCATCCAATTTAGGGCTGTTGTCCAACAGGGTGCGGAGTTGTTGGAGGGCGGCGGGGAGGTCGTCGCGGGCGATGAGGTCGCGGAGCTGGGCGAGGTGTATGTTGGTTTGGTTCATTCGTTTGCGGTTTCGAGGGCGATGGTTTGGACGCGGGCGTTTTTGATGTGTTTGATAACGGCTTTGAAAACAAGTAATGGGTGATTGTATTTTCAAGAAATCAATAAGCACCTTCACCTATTCTGAATGTCGTTATCAAAATCCTTATGTATTTATCTGCCAAACTCGAAGCGGAAATCTTTAGGGGCGGATACCCCGCTCGAATCTTATTCGTTCAGGTTTTCACTTTCAGTCAAGTCGAAGCCACAATCCTTATTATTATTTTTTTCTCTTTTTGCGGAGAACGTGAGCATGGGCTACGTGGCCACGTAGTCGGCTATGTGAGACCATGCATTGATGGCACTTTGTTGTTATGAGAATTATTCTTCTATTGAATCCGAAAATTCGGGAAAACATTCTCCATTTATACACATCATCATGATATCTTTTTTCAAATTATTTTTATGAATGTTTATCAAATCTGATTTAATTTTTTCATCTGAAATCATTTTTGATTTTTTTATTCTTTCTCCTTGGCGAATTATTTCATCATAATAGTCTTTGCTAAAAAAAGAAGATTCAAAGTCGCTTCTAATGCTATCAAACTCTTCTATAATTTTATAGAATTTTAATAAATTATTATCGCTGAATTCTATATCAGGAAATTGCCCGTCGTTTTTCAATGCATTCAAAACAAATAAACTGCGTAAGTCTACTCTTAATTTGTTCTCTAAGTATCTGTCATCTTTTATTTTTGTTGGAAATGAATCATTCAAGATGTAACTTTCAAGAACTGTATCGTATGTGTATAATGACTGAACTAAAAAGTGAACAAAAATATTTGAAGCATATACCATGCTTGGGATATTGTATTCATCATTTTTAAATATGCTTTGTAAATTTTTATCAAGTGACCATGCAAGGACTTGATTTAAAGCATAAATATCGCAGAGCACTTCTTCTCTAATTTTCTCGTTTTCTAAAAAATGATTTGATTCAAGTGTTGAATTGTTGATGTTCTTTAAATAGGGAATATTATTGTGCGAAGCTGGCTCTGCCGATATAGTTTGTTTTAACTGCTCCCAAAGTTCGTTAAATAATTCAATATATTTATTTCTTAAATTTTCATCTTCTTTCAGATTAACATGAGCAATTTCATGATAAAAAACGAAACTTTTGCAGAAATACGAAAGAAAAGTAAAAGCACTGTTTTCATCTTTATTATGTGGAACGCAAAGATATTTTCCAAAAACTGATGGGATTTCGTCTGAAATAATAAAAGCCAATAGCCCGATAGAAGTTTCAATTTTAGTATATCTTAAAGACCGAAATGCTAACAACCACAACATTTGTGAGTAGTATAATTCTTGTTTTTTCTCTATCGGTATACGGTCAAATAAGATATTGACTACGTTCTCGATTAATCTATCTAACGAAACATCAAATATGAAAATATTTTCACCTCTGAATTCTACTATTTCTGATTCAAAGTGCGTACTTCTTAATATATGAAATTTTATTTTTAACTCGGGACAAATTATATCAATATCTTTTATATGTTGAGACATGGCAAGCGTGTCAATATTGATATCTCTATCAATGTTGACACGGTATGAATTAATGAAATTGTCTAAATTCATTACTGCCCATTTAACTCTTTTTCCAAGACCGCTTCTATTTCCTCTTTTGAAAGATTTTCCAAAATAATCTTCTTACCATCAACTGTTATGGATTTTTTCCCAACCACTTTACGAAAGGCAATGTATTCGGAAAGCAACTTAATGCTTTCAATTATCAGTGGAAGCCAAATTGTGAGGGTTTCAACTGTTCCGGAAAATCGTGATGACTTGACGATTTCAAAATCATCTGGGGAGCAAGCATTGAGCTTATCGATTAACTCTTGCTCGGTTGATTCAACTTCGATTACTGCTTTTTTCATTATTTATTATTTAAGTTTGATCAGTAGTGTCCGGTTATAAGTCAAAGATAATCAGTTGATTAGGATTATCGGGGTCATTGTTTTTGTAATTTTGATTTATAAGTAGTTGATTTACAGGAGTTTTGTCAAAAGGGGATACGCAAATTTGTAACATTTCGTTCATGGTGATAGAAATTTCGAGTTCTTTTTTGAGGATGGCCGCCAGAACATACGTGCAAACGGCTACCCAGATTTGAGTTTTGACAGCATTAAGACTTTCTCCCCAAAACACTTTGATACGCAGATGCTGCTTAACCCATTTGAAAAACAATTCAATTTGCCAACGATACCTATACAGCAACGTAATTTGCAGTAATTCGGCTTCAAAATTATTTGTCAGGAATACAAAGGTTCTATTTTGTTCTTTGTCATAATACTTGATTCGGCGTAGATGATCGGGGTATTCTGTGGAGGGCGAAAACGTATTTTCCTCGATTCATACCCGAAATATGGTAAGAGGGATCGATTCAAATCGTTTAAACTCAAAAAATCTCTATATACAACAGATATCAATGAACTACAACGAAATTAAAATTGCTTAACCGGACACTACTGAAGTTTGATTTAATTGTTGCCATCGCTCGTTTGTCGCAATTTTGACTATAAATTTGTAGTCAAAGTCGCGTATATTTCACCTATGGATGACAGTTCCTTTCGTCAGTTCATTGCAGAAAGACCTGCTTTAAATCTGTCTGTACTGGCAGATGAGCTCGAAATGGATCGAGTCAATTTACATAAGATTATTAATGGCCTACGCAATCTCCAAAAGCAAAACGTGGGCGGTTTTATCAGGTGGATCAAAAATATGGATATTCTCCATAATGCCAAATGAAATCACAGCGAGTATCCTATTCACCAAAACCTCCGTTTTTTTTACCACTCCCAAATTTAATATCTTTAATACCAGATTTTTGCCTAACCAGTGTAAAAAACTCGTTTACAAAATCAAAGTTTACTTTACCCAGAAGGCGACCGTTTTTTTACTACTAAGAAGTGTTCAGATTTAGTTCGAATCACACGCAAAATTATCTCTCCTTCGCCAAATAGAACTTCTTCAAACATCCTGCGTGATCCGCAACCGCGCACTCCCCTCCCTCACCTCATGCTCCCCCTTCCCCAACAACCGCAACAACCCCACCACCAAATCCACTGGCGTCTGCAACAAAAACCAGGATTTCCTGGCACTCTTACCGGAATCAAATCCGCTATGCTCCGCCACCCGCTCCCAGGAGAGTCCGTCCGGCAAACGGTAGCGCTCGGTGGTACCTTCTTTAAAAACCGATACCCGCAAAGCATCCATCAGCGCGTCGGCCTGGGCCATCGTGCTGGCTTTAACTTCAATTTTAAACCGAAACGGTTTGGTGAGTGTGATGGCCGGTGTCTTGCAGAGTACCATCAGTTTTATGGTGTCCTCGAAACTCATCCGGTCTTTTATCAGCAGGCGGGCAATGCTGGATTTGTTGGCGTAGTTCAGGGGGCCTGCTGCGTCCTCGTAGGAGACGCCAGCGCGGGCCATTTCGGCGCGGAGTTGGACTTGAAGGGCGGATACTAAGTCGGTAAGTTTTTCCATGCGTATGTTTTCTGATAGAACGGGCCGGTGCAATTACCATTACACGGGATTTGGTAGCAAAATTAATCAGATTTTGACTCCAAATTAGCAACGGCTGCATAAAACTTCTTCAACACCTCCTTAATATCCTTCTGCGCATAAATCTCCGCAATCCGATCGCTTTTCACGCCGATGATAGCCTTCACGTCGTCCAGGCCCATGCCGGTACTGTTCAGGATGAAATCGCCGGTAAAGTGGCGCCCGAAGTGGGTGGTGATTTCCCGGCCGATCAGTTCGAGGCTCAATTTCTTGAGGCGTTTGACGTAGACTGGATATTGTAATTTTTCAAACAGCAGCCCGTCGGGTTGCCATTGCAGCAACACTTCATCAGAAGCCGAAATGGGGACGATGCCTTTGGTGCCGGTCTTTTGAGCGTTGACGGTCAGGTATTGGAATTTGGTACCGCCATCTTCAAAAGTGAAGTAATGCTGGGTTTGCTGGATTTGAGTCGTATCGGAGAACCGCAGGCCCCGGCACATGATAAGAAAGCGGCGGATGGTCTCGTATTCGCTGCTTTCAGGTGTGTAGTCGGCGAGCGCCTTCCGGAACGTCAAGTACTCCCCCATCGTCATACTTTTCTTCTCCGAAATTTTCACGATCCGGATGCTGACGTCCTCGAAGGGTTTGTGCACATCCGCCAGTTTGTAGTGCTTTAACACCCGGCTATAGACGATCTTTAGGTATTTGACGTATTGGTTCGCCATATTGTCCTTGCCGCCCTGGACCATATTCCGCTTGAAGGCCACGACCTGGTCCCGGGTCAACTCCTGCATCCGGAGGTCGCCGTTGAGTTCTTTGAACTTGTTGAGCGATGCCTTGTAAACTTTCAACGTGGATGCGCTGATTTGCTTCCCGGCGTATTCTTCGTCCAGCAATTTAACCGCCGCGTCGAAAAATCGAAACGCCGATTTTTTCTCTGCCCCCATTTTTGGTTTAAATGCGTCAAATGTGGGAGGCAGCTCATTCGCAATCAGGTCTGCAATAATGGAGTAGGCTTTGTTGAGCGTTTTGGACAAATCGCCGTTGACGATGGCCGCCGTTTCGCCGCCCAGGGTTGCGCGTGGCTTAACAGTTTGTGTCTTTTGGTCCCAGTCCTTGGGAAGCAATTTCCAGGACAGGGCGATGTAGTTGGTCTTGTACGACCAGGAGTACCGAAGGAACAACCGTTGAAACCCGTACCGGTCCTGGTACCCGCGTTGGACGATAGAGATGACTGGTGGCTTCATTGGTACTAAAATTGGTACAGACAAAGGTGAACAAGTAGGAGGCGCTACGAGCAGCGGTGGGCAAAATACGGCAGAATATGGCGGAAAAGAAACAGTAGGAAGCACTAAGGCGGGCTAAGGGGCTTTCCCTCGTTAACGAGACGTTAAAGTCCCCAAAACCAACAGCAATCATTCCACATCGTCGTTTTAAATTCGCTTTTCAAAAACAGTATTCAATAAACTAAACAGCGCTAAACGAAAGCAACAATGAGTAAATTCTGGTCAACAACGCTTGCTGGCGCCGTGGGAGGCTTGATTGTCTTCGGCGCCATTAACTTGATGGAAAAACCTCAGGTTCAGGTCAATACGCAACCTGCTTCGGCGCCGGTCAAACAAGTAAATTACAGCTATGGCGGCGCACCGGTCCCCTTCGATTTTACAAAAGCAGCCGACCGCGCCATGCCCGCCGTGGTACATATCAAAGCCATTGAAAGCCGTCAAAATGCTATTCAGCGACAACGCCAAACAAACCCGTTCCGATTTTTCTTTGGCGACGACTTCATTACCGACGACATGGCCCGGCCGCGCTCCGGCACCGGTTCCGGCGTCATTTATACCGCCGACGGTTATATTCTGACCAACAACCACGTGGTGGAATTCGCCGACGAATTCGACATTACCTTACACGACAACCGCGAATTCAAAGCCCGCTTAGTCGGCGCCGACCCGAGCACCGATATGGCCGTACTTAAAATAGATGCGAACAACCTGCCAGCCATCGAATTAGGCAACTCCGACGACGTCAGAGTCGGCGAATGGGCGCTGGCTGTAGGCAATCCTTTCGACCTTACTTCCACCGTCACCGCAGGTATTATCAGCGCCAAAAGCCGCGACATCAATATTATCCGCAAGGGCGCCCCGATCGAATCGTTTATTCAAACGGATGCCGCCGTAAATCCCGGCAACTCGGGCGGCGCGCTTGTAGATGTGAACGGCCGCCTGATCGGGATCAATTCGGCCATCGCCACCCCGACCGGCGTGTTTGCAGGATACTCCTTCGCGATCCCCGTCAACCTGGCCAAACGTATCGCCGACGACCTGGTGAAATACGGCAAATTCAAACGCGCTTACCTCGGCGTGGATATTGCTACCATGGATAGCAACTTGGCCAATGAGCTGAACATCCCTTATTCCCAGGGGGTATGGGTAAAAGAACTCGACCCCACAGGCTCTGCCGCACAGGCCGGAATTCAGATCAACGACGTCATTACAAAAATAAATGGCAAAAATGTGACAACCGGTCCTGAACTACGGGAGATGATCGGTCGTTCTAAGGTAGGTGAATCAGTCAGCCTGACTTTGGTGCGAAATGGAAAAGAGAAAGATATCGCGGTGAAGTTAAAAACCCGCGGTGATGAATAAAAATAACCCGGTAGCCTTAAAACGCCGGTTAAGATAAAGTTGGTTTTTCGTTTTGTTTTGATGTGTCTGCTCCGCGCAATGCGGAGCAGACTTTTTTTTGCGTTATATTTGTCTTTCTTTGCCCCACAGGTAATACGCTAACGAAAACAATGAATACCGCCGAACTTACCGAACTGAAGCGCAAATTGCGCCAACTCCTGCCCGACGAGGGAATCAGCGCCGTCATCAGCGCGTTAAAAGCCTCGCTCCCGGAAATTGCACCCAAATACAGCGCCGTATTTCAACTGGAGACCCGGCTCAATATGGCCAACCGCGACAAGATCAGGGGCGTATTGTCGCAGGAACAGCTGGAACTGGCCTACAACCGTATTTCCGCCGACCTGATCGAATTCATTGACACCCTCCGCGAAGAAGATTTCGCCGCAGCCGGCGCAGCAGCCAAAACCGGCTCTATTCTGTACAAAATCCCACAAACGATGCAGGTGGAGCACGAAACCCGCTGCATCGTCCGCCTGGCTTTCGAGGAAGATGTCATTATCCGGAATATTGAACTGACGGGCGCTGTGCTTAAGCCGGTTCGGGTTTCCGAAGTCATGGAAGTGGCCCTTGTCGACCCCAACGACGAGCCGGCCTTCGATATCCGGGAAGTGAACAGCACCGAACAGTTTCTCGAAAAAGGCGATTTTACCGAATGGCTGTTCTTCGTAACGCCCCTGCGCACCGGCGAATACCCCTTAGCCCTGCGCGTTTCTGTGGTGGAAGTTATTGGTGGAAAAGACCGCAAAAAAGAAATCGTGCTGGAAGAAACCATCCAGGTGGTGGCCGAACCGGACGATGATGGATATCAAGAAACCGCCACCTTTCAAAACAGCGGTTACACCTTTACCTACTCAACCGACGACGACGTCGTCGCTCCGGCCGCCGGCGAACTGCCGGCAAAATCAAACGACTTTCGCCGTGCAGGTTCCGCCTTACTGGTGTTGTTGGTGATCGTCGCCGGCGCCTGGGCCTTCGGAGTGCGGGAACGTTTTGCCTGGTTCCAGGCAGAACAAGCGGATACCAAAACGGGTTATGAAAAATATCTTGAAAACTATCCGGCCGGCCGCTATCGCAGCGAAGCAACGACAAAAATTGATAGTTTGGACTGGCTGGAAACAATCCGGCCCGGGGCCGACAGCCTGCGCTACCTGCGCTACCTGCAATTGCACCCGACAGGCCTGTACGAACCGGATGCCCGGCGAATATTAGACAGCCTGCGCCGCCTCACCACCGACAGTACGTTCTCCGACCTTACACCTGAACTCCCGGAACCGGATACCTCCGCCTTGGATACGATACTAGAACCCTTATCCGACCAGGTGCTGATAACTAAACCGGCGCCGCAAAAAAAACGCCCCGTTCAAAAGCGCAAACCGGCCAAAGCTGTACCCGCGCCCCCAAAAGCGACGGCCCCCGTACCGCCGGCGCCGGGAATAGTGCCGCCCAGCACGGAAAAACCACTGCCCGACCGTCGCTCCGGATTTGAAATGGTAAACGTGCCCGGAGGCAGGTTCACCATGGGCAGCCCGAAAGGCGATAAAGACGAATGCCCCCACGACGTGACGATAAACACTTTCAACATTGGAAAATACGAAGTAACCCAGGCCGACTGGAAAGAAATCATGGGTAGCAACCCCGCCTTTTATAAAGGCTGCGACGAATGCCCGGTGGAAAATGTTTCCTGGAACGATATACAGGCTTTTATTGCAAAAGCCGGCGCTATTCGTGGTGTTCGTTACCGACTGCCTACGGAAGCCGAATGGGAATTCGCCGCACGTGGTGGCCGGCAAAGCCAGGGATTTGTTTACGCCGGCAGCAACCGGGCCGGACCGGTCGCCTGGAACCACGGCAATACCGAACGGCCAAACCGGGTAGGCCGGAAAAAGCCCAACGAGCTCGGTATACACGATATGAGCGGCAACGTCTGGGAATGGTGCCAGAATACCTATCAGCCTTATCCGGGGGGATGTAAAGGCAAAGCCAGCAATGACCGTGTGCTGCGTGGCGGCGGCTGGCGCAACTACGACCAAATTTGCCGCACCAGCAATCGAAACCAGGAAAACCCCGGCAAACGTGATTATCAGAATGGATTCAGGTTGGCCAGGGACCAGTAGGGGTTCATTTGTTGACTTGTTGATTTGTTGATGCGTTGATTTGAGCAACGCGCGTCAAATCAACGCATCAACAAATCAACCCCATCCATCATTCCCCCACCCCGAAATAATACGCAGCCGCAATGCTGATGCTTTGGTGGCGTGCTGTGCGGCGGTCGAAAACGGCATAAAACTCCGGGATCGTATTGATCAGCCCAAAGTAGCCGGCAAGGCTCAGGCGAAAATTCCGGAAGCTATAGCCGGCCTGGGTGTACAAGCCTGCGTCGAAACGGCGGAAGTCAGCGTCCTCCTCATTGCCAAAGGTCACCGTTTGTTTATCGACAACTGTAACATTAGCGGTGGGATCAATCCGGGTCGTCCTTGTTTTTCCCGCCAGGCCGATGCCGACGTAGGGGCCTGCCCCCACAAAAAAGCCGTGCCACCGGAAATTGCCCGCGACCGGTAATTGAACATACCACAATCGCGCAGCGTAATCTTCGAAATTCTGAAAAGCATCGGATGCCTGTTCCTGACTTCCTTTACCCGTCAGTTGTAATTCCGCACTCAGGGTCCAGTTGCGGCGGAGATCAAGTTCGGCGACACCTCCAGCAAAAAAGGTCATGCGGGGCCGGGTGCCTTTTTGCAAAATGACGTAATGATAAAAGAATTGATCTGCGTCGTTGAACGGCATGTCTGCCAGCACAACGCCGGCTTTCAAGCCATAACGCACTTGCGCGGAAAGCCCGGTGGGACAAACAAAACAAAAAACGGTTGCCCAGAAAAGGAAGGATTTTATAATCATCGGAAGGGGGGATTTTAAAAAAGACAAATGTATTCAAAACGTCCTTGCGCAGCCTACCCTTTGGCTTAAAAATGCAGTTTTGTGCTTTCAGAGCCAAAATATTTGAAATATGCCGGTAAAATGTCGTTCTTTTGCCCTTGTAACCGGCCTAACCCAGGCCGCGAAACATTAACCTCATTGACCTCATTTAATAATCCAAGGCGCCCTTCCTGTTGTTTTCCTGTTCAATAAACACATACTTACTTCAGCCATGAAACGTACCTGGCTTTTAGTCGCCCTTTTCCTACTATTGGGCGCCGGCGCTTTTTACGCACTGCGACAGAAAAAAACACAATCGGGCACCCATGTATCCTGGGATATGGACTTCGCCGTCAAAAATCCCGAGGGTATCACCAAGATTTTTTTGGCCGACCGCCGGGGAAACACAGTTACCCTCGAACGCAAGGAAAATTCCTGGATATACAACGGCAAATACAAAGCCCGCCCCACTGCGGTAGAAACCCTGTTGGAAACGGTCTCCAAACTCAACGTATTATTCATTCCGCCAAAATCAGCGGAAACGCCCATGGTCAAAAGCATGGCTACCGAGGGAATTAAAGTGGAGATTTACGGCAAGGCCGGCGAAAAACTCAAAAGTTACTACGTGGGCGGGGTGACCAACGACGAACGCGGAACGTACATGATGATGGATGGCGCCGAACAGCCGTACGTACTACACGTACCATCATTCATCGGGCAGCTGCGTGTGCGCTACATGGTGGGCGACGACAACTGGCGCGATCGTACGGTGTTCGAAGAAAAACCGGAAGACATCCAGTCCATTGCCATCGAGTACCCACAGCAAAAAAGCGAGTCTTTCCGGCTGGAAAAAACAGATAAAGACGAGTACGCGATAAAGCCCATGTTCAGCACGACACCGGTCAGCAAATCGCCGCTTCGCAAAGGCATCGTGGAGGCCTATCTGCTCCAATATGAAAAACTCGGCGCTGAAGGCTACGAAACCGATTATCCGCTGCGCGATTCGGTGACGGCACTGGTGCCCTTCGCCATTGTGACTTTGAAAAAGTCCGATGGACAGGAAAAGTATGTGCGGTTTTGGCCGGTGAACGTGCAATACACCACAGTCAGCGGCCAGCCATTTGTGGCGCGCTATTTCACCGATGTCAACAAGGGAGAATCGTTTCTAATGACGCAGGACCACGTTTTCGGGGCGATCTTCCGGGGATATCACTTCTTTTTCAGCGAGCCGGAGAAACCGCGTTTGAGGAATTAGTATTCTCTAACACTTGACGTGTTCTAAAGTACGTGTGATTCTAAAGGATTCAAAACGCCCATATCTCCAACGTCTCCCCGTTTTGCACAAAAACCCTTTGTGTCGCCGTCCAATAACGGGCGCCCGCCACTTGTGCCGTAAGCGGCAAGAGCAGCGTGCGGGAAGCCAGAGCCTGGAGGTGCTCGATATGTAAAACGCTGTCTACCGGGTAAATCAACCGGTTTTGTTCTACCTGAAAAGTCGTGATACCTTTCCAGGGCAACGTTTTTTGAAACTGCGCATAGATATCGAATTTCAGCAAGCCCACCGCGCTATCGGAGACTAACACTTCGTTTCCGTCGTCGTGCAGGCAGGTAATCTGCAAACGACCGGGTTGCATTTGATTCATGGCCTGACTTTCAAACAGGGTGATTCCTTCCGGCGATACCTTTCGCAATTGAAACCGGATTTCATCGTACAGCCACAAATTACCGTCCTGTGCCGACGCAATAGCGCGCACTTCCGGATACCCGGCGGCAATGAGGTTAAGTTCGCCCAGAATAGTCAGACTGCGGTCGAGGAAAATAACGGTCCGGAAATCGGCGTACCATACCAGCGCTTTCAAGGGATTGCTTACATCAAGCGCGGCCGCGGCGCCCAGACGGTTGTTGGAATAGCGGGTAAGCAGGCGGCCTTCGGGGTTGTATTTTTCTATGGCGTTTTGTTGGGTGATCAGGTAAATGAATCCAAGGTTGTCGGCTGTGGCAAAACGGGCCTGGGCAGGGAGGGTGAGGGTAAGGCGGAAAGAGGTGTCGACTGGTGTCTGGGCGAGGAGGGGCATGCACAAATTAAACCCCAACAGGAGCAGTATCACGATCCATCGTCGTAACAATACTTTTTCCACCACGGAGGCAAGTAGGCTCGGAAGTTTGCCATTTGCCAAGGACTGGCCTGCTCCGTGCCTCTGTTTCTCTGTGGTGAAAAAAAGAAGAAAAAACCGGGTTTGAATCATAACATAGATCATTGGCGGCTTAAAGATAGGCGGATTCAGGCTGGATCGCTTACCGTACCAACCATTCAGGAATAACAAAATGAGGCAGGCGTTGTTAACGCTGTTTACCCGTCCAGCAACATGCAGATAGCGCACCAAATCATAAAACCAACGAAATTACATGAGAAGTGAAATATTGTTAGTCCAACTGCGCCCAAAACTGGACCTCCCGATCGAAAACTGCACACCGGTGGAATCATTTCAAAACGCCACCCTGCGCCCCATTTTGAAAATGCTGCACGACGCGTTGGTCGCCCGCCTGCGGCATTATTTTGAAAAACGAAATATTCAGTTTGAGACGTTGCCGGAGGAACAAAAGCCGCTTGTCGTGGAAAAGTGCGTACGTGGCGACCAGCATTTCCGGCAGTCGCTCGCCGGCATGGTCATCGGGCATTTCACGGCCGCAGAATTGGATTTTTTTCTAAAAAATGAATCAGAACTGATGCGGCGAACAAGCGACCTGGTGTTGCAGCGGCTGCAAAGCGCTTACTGAATTTTTCCTTTCGAGGGCTTTACCGCACGTTATAAAAGCGCATTTTATAATCCATACTAACCTTACCCTGACGAATGTCTTCCAGCTTGCGCTGAATGAGGCGTTTTTTCAGCGGCTTAAGGCGCTCGGTGAACAATACACCTTCTATGTGGTCGTATTCGTGCTGAATCACGCGGGCATTAACCCCGGTAAAGGTTTCTTCGTGTTCCTGAAAATTTTCATCCTGATACCGCAGGCGGATATGGGGCGGGCGCTGCACGTCGCCACGAATACGGGGAATACTGAGGCAACCTTCTTCGTAGGTCCACAGGTCGCCGGTTTCGTCAACCATTTGCGCGTTGATGAATACTTTTTTAAACCCGGGTTCTTTGTCGCCGCCTTTTTCGTCCTTATCCAGTTGAAGGGTATCGATGACGAACAACCGGACGGACATGCCCACCTGGGGCGCTGCCAGGCCTACTCCATCGGCGTGATACATCGTTTCCCACATGTCGGCGATGAGTTGCTCCAGTCCTTCGAGCCCCGGTTCGATCGTAGCGGCCACCTTTTTCAAAACCGGCTGGCCGTAAGCGTAAATAGGGAGAATCATTGAGTGATTGCGTGTTTTAGTGTTTTGGTGTTTTGGTGTTTTAGTGTTTTGGTGTTTTCGTGTTTTGGTGTTTTGGTGTTCTAGTGTTTTGGTGCCTCAGTGTTTTAGTGCCTCAGTGTTTTAGTGGGGATTGTTCAGAAAAGTGTGTCACACTTTTCTGGGCGCGTAGCGCCGGGCAGAGTCCGAAGGCCGTAGGCCGAGGGCTCTGCCCGGCGCTACGCGCCTCAAATTTCTAACCACCGGCTGTAGGGCTCGCCAAACTGATCGATCAGTTCGCGCTGGATGACCTTCCAGTTGTAGGCGTTTCTTTTCCAACTTTTTTCCGTGTACTGCAAGGTCAGATATAGTTGTTTGAGCAAGGCTTTATCACTGTTCCAGGCTCCTTTTGTTTTCGTTACTTTTCTCATCACCCGGTGTAAGGCTTCTACCGGATTGGTGGTGTAAATCATTCGGCGGATGTCTTCTTGGTAATCCATGAAAGCCATCAATTCATCCCAGTTTTCCGCCCATTTTTGCCGCACTTCTTTGTACTGCCCATCCCAGCGTTGGCCAAAGGCTTCTAAGGCAATCGAAGCCTGTTCCCGGTTGGCTGACGTGTATACTTTTCGCAAATCGGCACATAGTGCTTTTATGTCTTTGTCACTCACAAAACGCGTCGAGGAACGAATCATGTGAACCACGCAACGCTGCACAATGCTCCGAGGAAAAACCGTTTGAATCACCTCTTTAAACCCTTTGAGCCCATCTACACAAAAAAAGAATACCTCCTCCACACCACGCCGTTTGATATCTTCCAGGATCAATCCCCATTGCCGCGAGCCCTCTGTTTCGTTCAGGTATAAGCCCAAAATATCCCTTTCACCCTCCGCATTTACACCATAAATCGTGTAAATCGCCTTGTTTATTACCCGGCCATCCTCCCGAACTTTGAACACGACTGCATCCAGGTAGACCACCGGATAACAACCCGACAACGGCCGCTGTTGCCACTCTACTATCTCATTCCACACTTGGTCCGTCACCGCACTGATCGCCCCCGCACTCACCTCCACGCCGTATAACTGCTGCAACTGATACCGAACATCTTCTACCGACTGCCCTCGGGCATATAAACTCAAGATGATCTCATCCAATCCTGTACCTAACTCCCGTTCCCACTTCTTGATTAACTTCGGCTCATGATCACCCTGACGATCCCGAGGCGTTTTGACCTCCAAGGGCCCAGCAACACTCCGGACTAACTTGTGCGTATGACCATTGCGCCGATTCTTTTGCCCCGATAAATCCCCACCATTCAGATGATGATCAATTTCTCCCTCCAGCGCCGCGTTTACAAAGGCTTGTAGCATCTCTGTAAAAATGCCCCCTTCACCCAAAATCGGGTCGCCCTGGTAAAGACGGCTCAACATTTCTTTGCGTTTGACCTCGTCTGGAACCAGGGTTTCCAACTTCGGGCTCGATGTTCTTTTCTTTTTCATTGTCAAAGTTGTTTATTTTTTTGATTCTAACTTTGACACACTTTCTTGAACACCCTCTT
>CAUJEY010000342.1 GCA_963169325.1 Bacteroidota bacterium | reverse complement strand
CCTGGTAGGGTATCTGGTTCGTATATCGGCAAAATCCCTGTACCGCCTAGCCTCGGCTTCGCATAAAACGGGAACCAACCCGCCCCCCCCCGTTGCTCCCCCCCCCGCGATTGTCATCTTGTAAAGACCCGCCCGCTCTAGGGGGGCTTTCCCATATATAAAATCCCCCCCGTCGTGCGGACGGGTATTTACAAGATGACAAACGCGGGGGGGGGAGAAAAGGGGGGGGGAGGGTTGGTTCGCGTTTTATGCGAAGCCGAGGCTCTGCGGTAAAGGGATTTTGCGGATATACGAACCAGTTACCCTACCAGTTCAGTAAAACTGCTTGCACTCCAAGCAATGACGAATAATGACGATCAATGACGATTATTGACGATTTACCAACTCCCAATAATCCTTACCCACCACCGTACCCAGCCGCTGCGCCGTTTGCGCGTCTTCGCGCGCCTTCGGCAAATCGCCCAGCATGAAGTGGCAGCGGGAGCGGTTGAGATAAAACCGGCCTTCCGGCTTCATCGCGATCGCCTTTTCAAAATCCGCCAGCGCCTCCCGGTACTGTTTCTTGCCGTTGAACAATACGGTCCCCCGCCCGTTCAGCGCCTCGGCATCATTCGGGTCGATATTCAGCACATGGTTATATTCCGTCAGCGCTTCCTCGTATTGTCGCAAATGCTCGTACGCGCTGCCGCGAATCACGTATCCTTTCTTGTCATCCGGTTTTAGCAGTACCATCAGGTTGGCGTCTGCCAGCGCTGAATCGGGTTTGCCGGCCCGCAGGTAGATAATGCTCCGTATATCCAGAGAGGCAAAATGATTGGGATTGCCGGCCAGGGCGATGTTACAATCGGTCAGCGCGCCATCTATCAGGGTGGTGTAGTTTTGGGCATTGGCCGGCAACATAGCCTGGAAATAGCGATAATTGGCCCGGTTGGCCCGGGGAATCGGGGCGTCGGGAAACGTTTTCAGGGCATCGGTCCAAAGCGTCTCGCTGTTTTCCCATACGCCCACGCGCTGCCGGGTCATCAATCCGAACACCAGAACCACCAACCCGGCCAGTCCCCAACGCAGCGCGTTTGCCACCGGCAGATTCGGCTTTTGTACCACCAGCATAGCCAGGGCAAAAGCCACGCCGATATACGGCACGTAGGTATACCGTTCCGCCAGCAACGCATTGCCGATAGCGATAAATTGCACCACAAGCAGGATGTTGGCTGCATAAAACAACGCGCCGAATACGAGCGACTTGTTTTTACGAAAATACCACACCAGCCCCGACAAGCCCAATAAAACGAGCGGCGCTGCCTGGATTTCCCAACCCAGCTCTCCCGGATTAGGGTACGGATGAAACGCCGACAAAGGCGCCGGCACAAAAAAGCGCACCAGATACGTCACCAAGCCATAGCAGCCGAAGAAAAACCGGTCCACCAGACTGTATTTCTCTAAGGAAACCAGCGCTTTTTCAGACTGGATCAGGACGGTCAAAATGCCGAACAGCAGCGACAACATCACAAACGGGATTTTCTCCAGCCATACCTTGCCCGATTTCCAATCCTGTCCCCGCCAGTAGTCCAGCAGCAGCAGCGACAGCGGCAGCGCCACGGCTGCCGGCTTGGACAACAACGACAGGATAAAAAAGCCGGCAGTGGCCCAATAATCGCTTTTTCGGCCCTTTTCCAGGTACTGCCAGTAGCGAATCAACGCAAGCACATAAAACAGGGTGTACAACAAATCCTTGCGCTCCGACACCCAGGCCACCGATTCCACGTGCATCGGGTGCAGGGCAAACACCAGGGCCGTAAACAAAGCCACCCAGCGCACCCGCCCGGAAATCAGCCACACGAAATAAAAGACCAGGCCGGTGTTGGCGAGGTGCAGGGCCCAGTTGAGCAGCAAATAAGAGAACGGCTCCAGTTTGGACACCTGGTAGTTCAGGGCCAGGCTGAGCACCGTCAACGGGTGGTAGTTGGAGACCACCGGTTTGGAAAAAATACCCGCCCAGTCGGGACCGCGCAGCAACTCGTTGGTGAGTACATACGGTTCGTCGTCCCAATTGGTAAACCCGTGCTGCAACATGGGCCAGAACACGGCCCCGGTGAGCAGGAGCAACGCCGCCAGCCACCAAAGCGGAAAGGTTTCAGACACCGGGCCGGGCGTCGCGGTGGACACGGGCGCTTTCATTGCGCTTGTTTTTCGGATATTTGGCTTTTGTTTGGACATAAGCGTTAAAATTCACCGGCGAACTTACTGGATTAGCATGAAAAACCACCTTGTATTATTCCTCTGTACGGGCAATTTTTACCGAAGCCGTTTTGCAGAGATTTATTTTAACCACCGGGCGACCCAACTCGAACTACCGCTCCGGGCATTTTCACGTGGGATACAGTCTGCGGCGGGCCGGAATAAAGGCCCTATTTCTGTTTTTACCATCAATTATTTGCGCGAACTGGAAATTCCCATCCCCGGTATCGACAATTACCCCGTTCAATTACAGGAATGTGATTTTGAACAAGCGACAGAAACGGTTGCGCTCGATGAAACGGAGCATCGACCGATGATACTGCGCGATTTTCCACATCGGCTGGAACAAGTCAGATTTTGGCATTTTCCCGATATTCAGTTTGAGCAACCGGCGCTGATACTTCCCGCCATTAAAAATGAAATAGATTTATACTTTTCAAGATGATTGAATTCGAATTAAAAGGGCATGATTTTATCGCGCTGAACGACCTGCTGAAAGTCACACACCTCGTCGGCACGGGCGGCGAAGCCAATATCCGGATCACCTCCGGCGAAGTCCGGGTGAATGATGTGGTGGAAACACAAAAGCGAAAAAAACTGCGGGCGGGGGATGTGGTCATTTTTCAAGGAAAGCGCATTGTTGTGCGATAGATCGAATCTGCACGCCGATTGAACCCGGCAGCGTACCTTTGTACTTCATCACACCGAAATTATGCGCTTCGACGACTACCATATTGCACCGGAAATAAAAAAAAACCTGCAGGAACTGGGCTTCAAACGCCCGACTGACATCCAGTTCAAATCGATCACCCCTATCCTGAAAGGCGAGGACGTGCTGGCCATCGCCCAAACCGGCACCGGCAAAACGGCTGCTTTCGCGATCCCGGTGATACACCTGTTGCATGATCGCAAAAAATCGGCGCGACATGCCGGTATCAAGTGTGTGGTGATGGTGCCCACGCGCGAACTGGCCCTGCAAATCACAGGCGTATTCCACCAAATCGGTCAACATACCCGCGTCAAGACCTTTTGCGTGTTCGGCGGCGTGGAACAGGGCCCGCAGATTGCCCGGCTGGAACAAGGCATCGACATTTTGGTGACTACCCCGGGACGCATGTTCGACCTCGTGAGCCAGGGACATATTAAACTGGAAAAGGTGGAAATCCTGGTGCTCGACGAGGCCGATCAGATGCTCGCCCTGGGCTTTATCAAAGACATCCGCGACCTGATCAAATTCCTGCCCAAACAGCGGCAGACATTGTTTTTCTCGGCTACGATTAACGAGACTATCAAAAAACTCGCCTACTCGCTGGTCAATAAGGCCTTCCGTATCCAGTTGTCGCCCAAAGACCCTGTGGCCAAAAACATCGAACACGCCGTCACATTTATTGAAATGGACGACAAACGGTTCTTCCTCGAACGCTTTATCAATGAACACCCGGACAGTAAAATCCTCGTGTTTGTGCGCACCAAAGTGCGCGCCGAACGGGTGTTAAAAGCCATGGAGCGCGTAGGCATCGAAACGCAAACGATACACGGCGACAAAGAGCAACAAGATCGCCAGGAGGTGCTCGGCCGCTTCCGGGAAGGCACGTTGAAGGTCTTGGTTGCCACTGACGTCAGCGCCCGCGGCATCGATATTCCAAATGTGGACTACGTGATCAACTACGACCTGCCCGACGTGGCCGAAAACTACGTACACCGTGTGGGCCGCACCGGCCGCGGCACCAATAAAGGCCAGGCATTTTCCTTCTGCAGCCCGGAAGAAAAACCCATGCTCGCCGAAATCGAAACCTACCTGACCAAACGTATCGTGGTCATGGAAATTGATAAAAATGAATACGCCGAAACGCTGCGCCTGACCGAAGATGTGACGGATAAATGGAAAGATGTGATGTCGGAAATTCAAGAGGCGGAAAAGTGGCGGAAGGGGAAGAAGAAGTGATCTCTACCACACTGCTGGGCATTTTAAAACACATAGGCACATAGGGCACATAGTTTTTTGATTTTCAAACGTTGAAAACCTATGTGATCTATGTGCCTATGTGTTAATATTGAAAATGTCAAGTAGTTTGGATTTAAATACTCAAACTAAAAATTCAAAATAAACAACGATAATAACCGCCATAATCCCTGTCACCAGAAACGTTGTGCCCGCCCCAAACTGATACCAAATCAATCCCGCCAGTGAGCTCGCCAACATGGTACAAATGCTTTGAAAGCCGGAATAGGTACCGATTGCCGTCGCGGTATCTTTTTTATCGGTGATATTGCTGATCCACGCTTTTGAAATACCTTCCGTAGCGGCGGCATAGATTCCATAGAGGAAAAACAGTCCGATGAAGGCATACAGCCCGGCGCTGACACTCATACCCAGGTACACGACGGCAAAAATGACAAGCCCGATCGTAAACATACGCTTCAGACCGATTTTGTCCGCTAAAATACCCAGCGGAAAGGCCGATACAGCAAACACAAGGTTGTAAAAAATATAAATTCCGATGACGGCCGTATCGTCAAGTCCCGCTTGTTTAGCTTTTAATAAAAGAAACACATCTGAACTGTTGAACAAGGTAAATGCCAAAAGCCCGGCTACCACCCTGCGATAATTGGGGGGCGCGTCTTTCCAATAATTCAAAAACGAAAAAAAAGATACGTTTTTTATTGCCGGCGTCGAAACGACGTGTTTGTCTTTCAGAAAAAACGAGGCCGATACGGCAAGCACCCCGGGAATAAAGGCTATAAAAAACAACGTCTTATAGTCCTGCGGATAAAAATATAAATACAGCAATGCCAACAAGGGCCCCAATACGGCGCCCAACGTATCCATGGAACGGTGAAAGCCGAAAATCTTGCCTTTGGTTTCCGGCGTTGCCTCATCCGACAACATCGCGTCTCTGGCGCCGGTGCGGACTCCTTTTCCCAGCCGGTCGATGGTGCGGACAAAGAAAACCCAAAGCGGGAAAACAAACACCGCCATCAGGGGCTTTGAAATGGCACTGAAGGCATAACCGATTTGAACAAACGGCGCCCGTTTGCCCGAATGATCCGAAAGTTTGCCGAAATAACCTTTGCTCAAACCTGCCGTGGCCTCTGCGACGCCTTCCAGTACGCCGATCAGTACGATGGAAAAACCAATCGTTTTTAAATAGATCGGCATGATGGGGTACAACATCTCGCTTGCCGTATCGGTAAACAGGCTGATGAGGGATAAGGTCCAGACGGTACGTGTGATATATTTCAAGGGTTGCTTACAGTTTTATCAATCGCACATAATCCAGCATTGCTCTATTCACCTCCACATTCATATTAATATTCCATTCCTCCAGTACTAATCTCAGGCTATTACTGCCCGCATTCAATCGCACGACATAACTATTGGAACGGCCCCAATCCGACCATTCGTCCGTGCCGCGTTGCGGAAAAACGAGGACGCCGGTGTATTGGCCGTTGGTGTATAGACTGCGCAGGGCGCATTTATTATCGGTATTCCAGGGGCCGCTGCCGTTGGAATAGCGGACGTCTATCACATAATCGCCGGCGGTTTCAACGGTCGCTTTCAGGTCGATGACTTTGTTTTTAGTCGTGGAAATTTCAACAAAACCCTTGCCCGAATAGTTGACGTAAGGCAATGCGGCCTTGCCCGCAAAATCCTCCATTTCTATTATCCGGACGGCGGTATCGTCCACTTCGAATACCGGCTCGTTGGTGAAAGATTCGAAGCCCTGTTGGTCGACAGCGCTGACTTTATACTCCGCGCCGGCAGTGCCGGCCAGCGGGTATTCCGTAGATTTTGTCTTTCCGGCTACTATGCCGTTTCGGTAAATTATGTATTCGGCAGCGCCTTCGACGGGTTTCCATTTGAGTTTCGAGCTAGTGCCGGTAAATTGCGGATTGGGCAGGGAAAAATGGTTCGCCACCAAATTGATGTTACGTTTATTGAAATCTCCATTGTCCATCTCTATTTCTATAGTATGGGCGCCTGTAACATCGGCCGGCAGGAAGGCATCTTTCAGGGGCTTTCCATCCATTTTAATGGAAGCAATTTTATTTCCGGTACCGTTTACGGAAATGTTCAGCACGGCCTCGCGGTATTTGAAATTCGACAGGTTTTTTTTGCCGGAATATACCTTCGGGATAACCGGTGCAAAGCGCAGCCCGTCCGCCTCGAATTGCATCCCCATGAACACCCGGTGTACCATGGCGAGGTTGCCCGCCATGCTCCACAACATGCGGTCGGAATTAATCTCCGTGCCCTGGAAGTCGCCGGTTTGCGCCACAAAATTCTCGTAGTTGGTCAAAAATAAACCGCCTGCCCGGTAGATAGCGGCCAGGCCGTGTACGAGCGCTTGCTCATTGCCGGTTTTGGCGGCAGCCAGATTCCAATAAGACTGCACGAAGGGCCAAATGCCGTTGTTGTGATAAGGCGGTATGCCCGGTATCTGTGGGTAAATACAAGTCACACCGTACGCGGTAACGGGCGATTTTTCGAAAATAGATTGCGCCTGGTTCGCGTCGGCTACATCGAACAGCACAGCCAGCGCCTCCCCCAACGCCTCAAAACGCGGCGATAAATTCAGGTGTTGCCGGCCGTACAAGTACTGCCCGTAGTAGCCTTTATCCGCCATCCAGAGGTATTTGTTGATCCCCTGTTTGATACTGTCCGCCCGCGCGCGATAGATTTCGCCCGGCTCGCCCAATATATTTGCCATTTCGGCCAGGATAATATGCGTGCGGTAATGCACGACATTGGTGCCCAAATTTTGAGAAACATAAATATCCATATTGGACATCCATTTGGGGTAGGTTTGTTCGCGCCAGTCGAGGAAAGACGATTCGCCCGAATACATGCCGGTTTGGGCAGAGCGGATGACCTTGTAGTCGTCTTCCACCGAATTTTTGATAATGGAATAGGCGGTTTTGAGCCAATCCAGGTCGCCGGTAGTTTTGTAGATTTCCCAGGCGGCCAGCGCCCAGGTGGTGCGGTCGGAAGAAACGGGCCAGGCGCCGCCGGAGCCGGTATCCTGGATGATACGGCCGCGTTTGACCTTTTTCATCAGGCTGATTTTGGCAATTTCGGGTTCGTGATAAGCGAAGGCCAAAAAGATGCTGTAACTGATGTCGCGGGTCCAGACGCCGCCCCATTTGGCGCCGGTGCGGAAAGTGCTGTCGGGCTCGATATTTTTCAGGGCTTCCTCCAGGGACAGGTTGAACAGCACGTCCACAATGGGCTGTTCGGACTGATATTTCGGCTTTTTGGACAGGTCGAGGCTGCGTTTCCATTCCTTGTCCCGGTTTTCTTCGGCGTTGTAGGGGTTGAGTTTTACCGTCAGGGTAAAGATTTTGTCGCCGTCGGGGTCTTCCAGTTCCAATCCCTTATTGGCGAGGTTCACAAAATCCCAACTCAGCGGTTCAGCGCCGCCGGCGATAAAGAAGCCCTTAAAATCTGCTTTGGCTACCCGGCTTCCGTCGAATGCTTCGTAGTAGCCTTTTTCTTCAAATTGCCGGAGCACCGGCGACATATCCACCCGGAAGGTGTAGTCGTAATTGACCGGCAGGAAAGTCCCGGGGTTATCGGGTCTTGGGTCGGGCGGCGCCCCGAAGGTGACGACGGGCGACTCGTGTTCGTCGCCGACGATCAGCCAGTGGTCGTTGCCGGGCGCGAGTTCGTTGTCTTTTTCGTTGATGCTGAACTTGAAGGTGATCAGCCGCGAGTAAGTTTCGCTGGCAGGACTTTTATAATTCGACCTGATTTGATCGGGCGATAGAACGGTGGCTTTGTTATTGCCCTGTACCACACTGTCGGCGTAAACCGAAAAGGCTTCAGATTGATAGAGCATATTATCCCGTTTGGGGGGCTGGCAAGAGAAGAGCAAAGCAAAAAAGATCAGCGGCAGAATGTCTTTCATTGTATCTTGTTTTGATGGTTGGTCAGTTTTATTATTTCCACACCGTTTATTCCATTCAATTTCCCGCCCAAATCGCCTTTATCATTAACCAGCACGGCGTAACCTTTCCCGATCAGCCTGTTCGCTAAAGCAGTATCCGGAATGCCCGAATACGCCGTAAGATCGGCATAAAACATGGCTTCTATCGGATAATCGACGTTAAAAAGCACGACCGGCCGGTTTTGATGCGCCTCCTCCAAGCGCTTCAATTCGGCAACCCAGGCAGGTCGTCCGGCGATGTGTTGAAACGGTTTCAGCCGTTCCACCGCATACCGGACCGGCAGAGCGATCAATAGAAACAGCGTCAACCAAACCGGTATTTTGTATTTGAATCGATGCCGGTAGGTATACAGGTATTGCCAGAAAACAGCGGTAATGATAAACAGCGCCGGCGCGGTAAAGAGCGTGTAGCCCTGCATTTTTGTTTTAACAAAAGAAAAAAACAAAAAAGGAAGGAGTACCCAAATAGCCGGCGCCCATCTTTTATAATGACGCCCTGATTTAAATGTTTTCCAGAAAAACCAGGCGACCGGAATATAAATCAGTTCCCCGTAAACAATACGCATTCTATCAAAATGATAATAAAACGGCCCGCTGTGCCCTTCCAGGACTTCAGTGATATGTCGCCAGTTGAAACCGTTTTCCCAATGCGCTTCTGTTGGAAAAGTGTGGTAAATATACCATTGCCAGGGCAGGACGACGAGGATTACAGTAGCACACAAAATGCCGAAATGCCATCCGATTTCTTTCAGGGTGTATTTTTTGGAGCCGTACACCAGCAAAAGCCATATCGGCAGCACCACCAGGGCCGGCAACCATTTGGACAGAATAGCCGCACCGATACTGAGCCCGCACAAGACATTGAACCCTTGTTTTTTTTCGTAGGCAAATTTGATGGCAAAAAAAACAGCCAATTCTACCCAAAAGAGAAAAAAGACATCAATGTGATCGGTCGCCACACGCCCGCCGGTCGCTTCCAGAATCAAGCCGTGGATAGTATAAAGAAATGCTGCGATAAAACCGACTTTCCGGCTAAACAGCAGATAACCAATTTGGTAGGTCAGGCCGATGCCGATGGTTGTGAGTAAAACAGCGGGCAGGCGCAGTGCCATTTCATTGACGCCGAATAAAAACATACTCCATGCCATCGCCCAAAGCGGCAGCGGCTGTTTGTGGAGCCATACGTGGCTTGCGGACCATTCCCGGTAGTTGTGGGGCAAATCCGGGTTATCATACAACGTGGGCAGCAAGGGGTGTTGGATCAGGTTTTTGGCTACGAGGGCGTGGTATCGTTCGTCCCAGGCATGCAGGAAAAATTCGGCTGACACAAACAAACGGAGCAGGATGCCGCACCCCGTCAGCAGGGCTAAGGCGGTGAAATACCGCCCATTCCGGAACTGATGCCAGGACAAGTAACAAACTGTGCTACAAATGATTAAAAGAGTTATTCCAAGGACTGGCTGTTCCATATTTTAAAAAATCCGCCGTGATTCAGTTGCGCTTTTTTCAAAAAGAAATTACCATGGGCGTGGTCTGATTCCGTGGACAAAACACGGAGTCCACCCGCGGCGCATTCCAGCCCGTAAAGATAGTTTCTCCCCAATACACCGGCACAAACCGGCCGGCGGAAATACGGAATGTCACCGTATCCGATTGCCCGGCAGGGATGGTGTTGTTGAAATTAATACTGCAACAGGCATAACCTTTTTCACCCGTTGCGTCGCAGTCGACCCGCAGATAAAGTTTATCGGACTGACCCGATAAGTTTTGTAAAATCAATTGGAGTTTGCCATCAATAGAGTCGATTTGAATATTGACTTCGCTACTTCCATTCGTTTTGACCTTATCGCTCCGAACGGCACCGAAATAGGAATAGCAAATCTCCCCGTTGTCTAAAAATAAACCTACCGCATCAATACCCACGTCGGTATACTCCAAGGCATACTCGCCATTGGAGCCAGTTTTGGTAGACGTGTCGCCTACTTTTTTCGGATTAGAAGAGTCACGTGGCTCATTCCCATTGTATACATTCAAGGTTACGGGCATACCGACGACCGGATTGCCGGTGCGTATATTGGTAATTCTGCCGGAAACTACCGTCGTGCGGGCGCAAGACACCAGTATAAGAGAGAAGAGCAGCAATTGAAGGGTGTGTAAGCGCATATATTTTTAGGTTAGATGAAGACAAACCTAATCTAATTTCGGCTCTCCAGGACGAAGATTATTCCTGTGCTGGATGCCCCCTTCCCTCAGGGCAGACGCATGAATGCTACAGGTGACCTCGGAGAGGTCAAACGTTTGTAGAAGCAAGCGGTTTTATGAAGTTTCACGACCTCGGAGAGGTCGAACGTGTGATTTTTGCTTGGCTTCTACAAACGTTCGACCTCTCCGAGGTCGGAAATAGTAATTATTCACACCATTTCTACAAACGGGTGACCTCTCCGAGGTCACCCGTGGCATTCATGCGTTTGCCCTGCCCCCTTCCCTTCACCGAAGTTCGGGGATTGAGCGCTTCCGGCGCCTAAAATTAAAAGTGAAAGCAGGGGCAGCAGAATGAGTTGTTTCATGGTCTTGTTTTGTTTTATACCGGCGGAAAGTGATTCCTGGTTTATTCACCGGGTAACTTGACATAAACCGGTGAATAGCGCAATCAGCCGGCAATTTTCACAAACCCATTTCGCCGGATATAATTTGGCGTATCTTCGGCGCTGCATTATTCACATATCGCTATTGCACAAAACATCCTTATCTTATTAAATATAATTCTAATGAGGCTAAATTTTACGCTCTTTTTTACACTTCTGTTGTGTTTATCATACCATTCGAATACTTACGGGCAATGCAACACAAATCCTTGTGTCATCCCTGCACCGTCGGTAAATGCCATGGATGCCTGTATTTTGCCGAACCCGGCGGCACTGGATTGTTACTACGGCGCCACTACCCCCGACCCGCCTGTTTCATTTCCGCCCTACTGGTGCTCTGCCATTCACAACAACCATTTTTTCGCCTTCACGGCCGATGCTGCCATGGCCACCTTCGACATTTCCTGTTTCGGGTGCGCATCCGGCAACGGTATTCAGGCGGCCGTTTTGGGTACGCAGGATTGCGTCGATTTTACCTTTGTATCGGCGTGCCTGGGTAATATCCCTACGGGCTCTACCCAAACATTGGTGGCCACCAATCTGATTCCGGGCCAGGTGTATTATATCTGTATCGACGGCAGCGGAGGCGCCTTGTGTGATTATGCCATCAATGGATCCGTGCCGAATGTAATCGCAGGCCCGGGTTCTGTTTGTATTCCCTCTTCGCCCAACGGCACTTATAACACCGCCGCCGTCTCCAACTGGACGATTAATCCGCCCGGCGCCGGCGTCATCGTAGGCAGTGCAACCAGCGCTTCGGTCACGGTGAACTGGCAGCAAACCGGCCCTGCGCAAGTGTGCGCGCAAAATGCCAACTGTCCGACTGCCCCGGAAGATTGCCTTGATATACTCGTCGGAGAAGATACCGAGGTAACGGAAAATGTCGATTTGTGTTTCGGCAAAACGGTAACCTGCGGCGGGAGGGTCTTTAATAAAGCAGGAACATTCCCGGTAACACTAACCTCTTTTACGGGCTGCGACAGCGTAATCAATTGCGTCGTAACCCTTATCCCTAAAATTACGACTACCGAAACCCACCTGATTTGTCAGAACGGTACCGCCTCCTGCGCCGGCGAGGACTTTTTCGCTCCCGGCACTTTCCCCGTTGTCCTGACCTCCTATCAGGGCTGCGACAGTACGGTCAACTGTAAAATCACCCTGGTGCCAACGTATAATTCTCCGCTGACCCTGGTCAATTTGTGCGGACCCGCTGAATACCAGGTTTGTGATAATTCGTTTAATACTTCCGGTATTTATTCACAAACCTGCACCGGGTACCTGGGCTGCGACAGTATCGTAAACATCAACCTGGCCATCCTGGAACCCGAAGCCGTAATCGCTCCGCCACCCGTACTGGGCTGCGGCGCCAACTCCACTATAACGCTCAACGGCTCCGGCTCCAACCTGAATAATGCTACAGGCGGCATTACCCTGTATACCTGGAGCGGCCCGGGAATAGTCGGCCAAAGCAACCAGGCAACCGTACAGGTAAACAAACCCGGCGACTACTGCCTGATCCTGACACATGGACGCGGCGGCGTGTATTGTTACGATACGACATGCGTCACCGTAATACCCAATACCGCCGTACCGCCATTGCCACAAATTGCCGGCACCCAAACGCTTTGCGCGGGCGACACCCTTTCCTACACCGTAACGCCCGGAGCGCCGCCCCTGCCCACCTCTTTTAACTGGACGACCCCGAACAATGTACCCTTTACCCAGATAAATCCCAATACGGTTCAAATCGTTTGGAATAACACCACGGGCGGCCAACTGTGCGTCACTGCAAACAATAATTGCGGCCCTTCTTTCCCGGCCTGCCTGCCCATCACCGTCAACCCGCAGCCGATCGCACCGGAACTCGCCGGCCCCGATACAGTTTGCAGCAACGGCGGGTCGTATTTATACCATTTTACAAACCAGCAGGCCGGAGCCAATTACACCTGGACCGTACCGGCCGGCGCCGTCCTAACCGGCACGGAGGACAGCGTGTCCGTCCTGTTCAGCAATGCCGTTTCCGGGCAGGTTTGTGTCAGCGCCCAAAATTTGTGCGGCACAGCCGGCCCGGTTTGCCGCAGCGTGCATGTAAAACCTGCGCCTTCGGCCGACCTGAACGGCACGCCCGAAATTTGCACCGGCGAATCGGTCAGCCTGAATTTTGCCCTTACCGGTACGGCGCCATTCGATGTAACCTGGACGGACGGCGTTCAAAATTTTGTCCTGAACGGTATTTCCAACGGACATTCCGTCACAGTCAGTCCGACACAGAACACTACATACAGCCTGCTCGGCATCGGCGACAACGGCACGCCTACTTGCTCCTCCGTACTTGCCGACAGCGTAACCGTAGCCGTTTGGCCGCTTGAACAAACCAGCCAGGCGTTCCAGATTTGCCAAGGCGAAACCATGCTGCTCGGTGGCGCCTTGCAAGGCGTTTCAGGGGTGTATTTCGATACGCTCAACACCATTCACGGTTGCGACAGCGTCATTACCAGCACCCTGACTGTAAATGCCACGAACACCGTTTTGATCCAACAAACCACCTGCGACCCGTCCGTCGCCGGCACATTCGTGCAAAACCTCAGCAACCTGGCCGGCTGCGACAGCACCGTGACCACCATTATAACTTTACTGCCTACCGACACGACGGTGATTTTCAATACCACCTGCGATCCGTCCAGCGTGGGCGTTTTTGTTCAAAACCTGACGAACCAATTCGGCTGCGACAGCACGGTGACGACTACCGTTACCTACTTAGAATCCGACACCACAGCACTCGGTTCAACTACCTGTAATTTGAGCGCCGCCGGGGTGTTTTACCAAAACCTGTTCGGCGTCGACGGCTGCGATAGCCTCGTGATTACGACCATTACCTTTGTTCCGCTCGACACGACCTACCTGACCGGTACTTCCTGCTATCCGGCAGCCACCGGAACGTTTTATCAAACGCTCGTCACGTCCGGCGGTTGCGACAGCATACTCGCCACCACGGTGACGTTCCTGCTCAGCGATACGACGCTGCTGAGCGGGCAGGATTGCGACCCGGCAAACGTGGGTACTTTTATCCAGGACCTGAGCAATTTCCAGGGCTGCGACAGCATCGTTATTACCACGATCAGCTTGTTGCCCAGCAATACCACACAGGTATCCGAACAGGATTGCGACCCGGCCAATGTGGGTACGTTTACGCAAAATCTGATCAACCAATTCGGTTGCGACAGCACGGTGACTACGACGGTGACCCTGTTGCCCAGCAGTACCACCCAACTGACCGGCACCGACTGTAACCCCGCCAACGTGGGCACGTTTGTGCAAAACCTGAGTAACCAATTCGGTTGCGACAGTACGGTAACGACCATTATTACGCTGGTGCCCAACGACACCACCTACCGCACCGGCCAGAGCTGCAACCCCGCCCAGGTGGGCACTTTCCTGCAAACCCTGAGCGATCAGGCCGGTTGCGACAGCATCGTGTCGACCACCGTCAGTTTTTTCCAACTCGACACCACGTTCCTCACGGCCACTACCTGCGTGCCGGCCTCGGCGGGTATTTTCCCAAAAACGTTGATCACGACGGCCGGCTGCGACAGCACCATCGTTACCACGGTGAGCCTGTTGCCCAGCAATCAGACCGCTATTCAATCAACGACCTGCGATCCCACGGCGGCCGGCGTATTTACGTATCCGCTGACCAACCAGTTCGGCTGCGACAGTATCGTCACCGAAACGGTAACGCTGCTTCCGGGTAGCGCAACCACCCTGAATTTTACCAGTTGCGATCCCGTACAGGTGGGCAGCACCTCGGTGACCCTCGTCAATCAGTACGGCTGTGACAGTATCGTTACGTCGATCACAACCTTGCGCCCGATTGAAGCTTGCAGCGTAACGGCTACCCTGACCGGATCGAATATTCCCTGCGGATCGAATACCGGTTCCTTAACCGTCGCTGCCACCCTGGGCATACCGCCATATACCTACACCGTATTGTCGGGCCCGACAACCGTGACGACCGGCAGTATCACAACTACCGGCCCCACCCAAACCATCCCGGGGCTGCCGGCAGGCAACTACACCGTAGTGGTCACCGCCTCCACGGGCTTTTCGACCACCCTGCAAGCGACCATCGTACAACTCACCCCGCCGGTTTTGACCACCAAGGTCAACGCCAATTTCAGCGGTTTTGACGTCAGTTGCGCCGGCGCTTCGGACGGCAGCGCGCTGGCTTCTGCCACCGGCGGCAAGCAGCCCTTTAGTTTTATCTGGTCGACCGGCGGTGCAACGGCACAAATCGGCAACCTTGCTGCGGGTACTTATTCCGTCACCGTGACCGATGCGAACAACTGCACGGCCGCAGGAAGCGTCACGCTCAACGAGCCGCAGCCCCTGCAAATGTCCTTTACCGTGAATAATCCGAATTGTTTCGGCCAAAAACTCGGAACGGTTATCGCTGCGGTGAGCGGTGGCGCGCCGGATTACCGGTATTCGCTGAACAATGAGCCCTTCCAGGGCAACAGTACCTTCAACGGACTGGAGGCCGGATCATACACCGTAACGGCGAAAGATGCCAACGGCTGTGAAACGTCGGAAACGATCCTGGTCAATGCGCCGCCGCAATTGATCGTGGAACTGGGCGACAATATCAAAATATCGCTGGGCGACAACGCTACCCTTCAGGCCGTGGTGAACGTGCCCCTGGACAGTTTGGCTTCCATCATCTGGACGCCGCTCGATTCGTTGTCCGAATGTCCGGAATGCCTGACCCAGACGGTGGCGCCGCTCATCAGCACCACCTATTCGATCAGTGTAATCGGCACGAACGGCTGCCGCGATGATGATAAGGTTTCCGTGATCGTGGACCGGCGCCGGCACCTGTATTTGCCCAATATCTTCTCGCCCAACGGCGACGGCATCAATGACCTGTTCACCGTATTTGCCAAACCCGGGACCGTGCGATCCATCAAAACCTTCCAGGTGTTCGGCCGCTGGGGCGAACTGGTGTATTCTGCGCCGGAATTCGGGCCGAACGAGCCGGGTATCGGCTGGGACGGTAATTTGCGCGGGCAACTGATGACGCCCGGCGTTTTTGCCTGGATGATCGAAGTGGAATTTATAGACGGCGTGACAGAGGTGTTTAACGGGGATGTGACATTGTCACGGTAATTGTTTTTATAGAACGTTTGTATGTTGAGCCATTCCGGATTGCCGGGATGGCTCAATTTTTTTTGCGCGGGGGAAGTGGTTTGGGCTGCGGCCTACTTTGGTGTAAATTCTATTCACCATGGTGGTACGCTATAGGCACAGGACGCGGCACTAGCGAAAGTTGGGCGATTTTTTATTTATCCAAACCAAGTTTGGCAGCAATTTCCTGGACTTCTCGAATCGACAGCCCGGTGATTTCGGCAGCGAACGCAATGGTTGCTCCTTTCCGCAATGCGTTTTCAGCAATTTCTGCTTTATTGTTTTTCAAGGCATCATTTACCGCCGACGTTATTTCCAGTTTTACCGTCTCCACAAAACTGGCGTCACTCCGCTGCGCTTCCATATATCGGTCATATTCCTTACGATCAGCAGGGTTTAATTTCAAAATGTCGAGTTTGCGGCTCGCAGACTTCAAGCCTTTTGCCGTGAATTCATCCTTGATTTCCGCCGTTTTCAGAAAGTATATCCACTCGTCCAAGGTATCCTTGGCGACTTCATTGAATCGATTTGTTTTTATCACATAATACTCTGGATATAAGTCCGATACTGATGACTTCTTGAAAAGTTCTTTCTGCTTTTCCGACAGTTCCAGTTCGTGGTTGCTGTGAATGCCGACAAAAGTGGTTGTTCCATGATAAACGTAGTCATCTCCCTGACCAAGGTCAAAGTAAACTATGTTCACGGAGTACACCTTTTTTACTTGGGAATATGGCTGTCCCTCAGCGATATGTTCCACGATAACCTTGGCAGTCCCGTAAAGCATCCGCTGGAAGTAGTCGGCCTCGCGGGTGTTTTGGATTTCTACAATCACCAACTCACCTTTCTTATTCTCCACGAGAATATCTACCCGGTTAAACTTGTCGTCCTCGGTTTCCTTATTCCCCTCACTTTCAAGGATTTGCTTTATCTTGAAATCCTCATAGAGCAGCTCTGAGAGAAAGCCCTCCAGGATGTCGAAGTTGGCCTTATGGCGAAGCAACCGCTTCATTGCCCAATCGAATCGAATCAGTTTTTTTGCCACTTTGAAACAATTTGTAACAAAAATACGGGTATTACCCAAAAAAACAAATAGCGCATCCAAATTAGCCTTGGTGTACTCCTGTCGGGGCGGAAGTTACCCCTTGTTGGGTGCATTTATAACTCTTAATATTACTTCTTGTCCGTTCGGCAAGTCTTTTATTTGAAATGCCAAATCTCCGCTGCTTGCTATTAATTCTTTGAAATTGATCTTTCCTAAATTTTCTTTTGAATAGGCTCCTCCAATGACAGCGGGAATTATGAAACAATACTTTTCTGTCTCTGCTAATTCACCAAATTCAGATTTGGCTAAATTGACAAGACTTTCCATTTTCCAATCTTCTACAAATTCTTTGTCATTCATTCTTTGATTAAGTTCCGATTCATCATTGGCAATCTTTCCACAACTCAATTCTTCAGGACAAATTCGCCAGTAATCTCCCTTATTTGTTTTAAAAATAATATTGCCGAAATCATTCGTCTGAATAATTTCTTCGGCATTAACTCCTATCCAATTCCAAGACTTATTAAGATGCTCTATCATTTTTTCATTAATTGCCAACAACTCCGGCTTGTCCTCACCTCTCCTCATTAGCCCCGGTTGCGTAATAACTCCCTTTGTCAACCACTCATCCAGACGGTTTCAAACAGTCATCGATAATATTTTAATTTTTTATTATTAAGTCAATTAATGTTCCCAAAAGCAAAGCAAATAGCACACTTGTAATCATTCCTAACATATAAGACGCAAATGCTTTTAAAAAATTTACAGGTTTCTTTTTGTCAAAAAAATGTCCGATTGCCCAACTACAATAAGCAATGCCTAAAATACCTGCAATTTGCATCAAGTCAATTTTTGTCAACCCTTGAACTAATGCAAACAATGCAAAAATCAGCATTCCTATTCCCATTAAAAAACAAAGTAAGATTAAGATTTCAAAAAAATTGTAACCATACTTTCTAAAAAATATCTTTGTCCAAATAGCAATAAAAATTCCCATTATAATATTTGAATAACCATAATTGTCTTGAACCCACTTGAAGATAGCGCCTGTTGTTGATTTAGTGCTTTCGCCAAATTTTACATAACCGTCCTCAATATGAAAAAAGTGATTTACAAGTGAATAAATCAAAGAAGTTACAATTATAAAAATGATTGGTTTAACAAGTCGGGTTCTGTTTTCTGAAAGATAATTTCTTATGTTTTGTCCCGGATTTGTTATAAGTTCTCTGATTGTATATAAAATTCCACGTTCAAAATGAAGAATGTGTTCTATTTCGTGAAGAATGTAATGTCCGTCAATTCTTTTAAGTCTTGCGGGTTGCCCGCATTTTGGACAATAGTTTTGAGTCACTTCGTTATTACAGTTTTTACAGTTCATTTTTTTGTTGAAATATTTTGTCAGTTCTCTTAGTTAAGGTCGGTTCGGTAAAATTGCCACCAACAGTGGTATTTTGCTTAAGGTGGTAAAAGTAAAATACAATTCAAACTTCCAAATCATTTTTTTTGTTTCAATATTTTGAAATCAAAACAAAATGTCTCAAAAAACCCTACCTTTGTATCCATGCAGTCAAAATGCTCCCGCTTATGGATACCATTTACCTGATTTTTATAGGCGCTATCGCCCTGGTTCTGATCATACTGGTGGTTTTACGCCGGCAAACGGACGGTACGACGCCGGCAGGCTCTTCCGTGCCGAAAGAACTGTACAACACCATCGTCGCCCAAAATGAAATGCTGCGCGTGGAACTGGCCGCCAAGGAGCAGGAACTGCGCAATACGCTCGCCCAGGTAGCCGGGCGCGACCAAACGATCCTGCATTTGCAGGAAACCCTGCAATCGCAGCGCGGGGAATCGGAGCAATTGCACACGCGTTTTAAAACAGAATTTGAAAACCTAGCCAACCGCCTGCTGGAAGAAAAATCGCAACGTTTTACGGAACAAAACACCCAACACCTGCAACGCACCCTCGCCCCGCTGCGCGAAAAAATCAATGAGTTCGAGCAGAGTATCGACCGGAAATTCATAGAGGAAACGCGCGAAAAATCGAGCCTGAAAAAAGAGATCGAACAACTACGCGACCTCAACCAGCAACTCAGCCGCGACGCGAACAACCTGGTTTCCGCCCTCAAAGGCCAGAGCAAAGTTCAGGGCGACTGGGGCGAATCGCAACTCGAAGTGCTGCTCGAAAAAGCCGGCCTGCAAAAAGGCGCGCACTTTATCACTCAAACCACCCTGCGCGACGAAACCGGCGCCGCTAAACGCCCCGATTTTATCATTCAACTGCCCGAAAACAAACAACTGATCATCGATGCCAAAGTGTCGCTTACCGCCTTCGAGCGCTACTTCAACGAAGACGACCCCACACGCCGCGAGCAACACCTGCGCGCCCACATCGGCAGCATCCGCAACCACGTGCAGGAATTGAGCGGCAAAAACTATCAGATGCTCTATCAGATCAATACGCCCGATTACCTGCTGCTGTTTATTCCCCTCGAAGGCGCCCTGACCGTGGCATCACAGGCAGACCCCAAACTGTTCACCGACGCCCTGGAGCGGAATATCGTACTCGTAACCACCAGTAGCCTCATCGCCACCATGCGCACCGTGGCTTACCTCTGGAAACAGGAAAAACAAACCCGCTCCGTGCAGGAAATCGCCCGGCAAAGCGGACTTATGTACGACAAGTTTGTCGGCTTCGTGGAAGACCTCCGCAGCATCGGCGCCCGGCTCGACGGCGCCCGCACCGCCTACGACGATGCCATGCTCAAACTCGTGAACGGTACCCGGCCCGGCGATACCCTGGTGGGCAGGGCGGAAAAAATCCGGGAGTTGGGGGCGAAAGCGAGTAAGCGGCTACCCGCGGAGTTGGTGGAAGAGGCGGAGGAGGAGTGACGACACGATGCTTAATATCATTTTATCACACTCAGTTTTTCCACCCGCAGCATCCGCCCCGCCGCTTCTACCCGCACAAAATACATACCTCCGGGGTATTTATCCAACGACAACACCTGCTGCTCCGCGCCGGCCGGTACCGGCTCTACCGACAGCACCCGGCCCGCCACATCTGCCAGCGACACCCGCGCGCCCGGCGGCGCCCCGGCTTTGAAGGCTACCCGCACTTCGCCGGCGGCGGGGTTGGGGTATATCCGAAGATTCGGGTCGGGCGGTTCTTTCGCCGCTACCGAGGGCGCGTCGATGCCCAGCGTATCGCATGAGCTGCCAGGCAGGTCGTAGAGACGGTAGTTGGGCATGTAGGGCAACGAGCCGTATATCCAGGTGGGCAAATCGATAGAATGTTGACGGACATCGCAAGCCGCACCCTTCAGATCAGGCTGCTCAATGACATGCATACTGAAACAACAGCCCGGAATGACATAAATTTTCCCATCCGGGCCTCGTTCCATCCAGCCAAATGCAAGCGGATTTTGGTTATATTCGAACCCGTCGTACACCGCCACGGTATCGCCTGACAGCGCGATATCCGGCGCTTGCAGGTCGTATTGAATGATCTTTTTTTGCCCTCCAGCAATTATATACACAAAACGGCTGTTAGGCGAAATTTCGAAGTCCAGTCCCTCCCAATATTGGTACTTTACCGGCGATAATACCTTGACCGGGTTGCTGATCAAACCTGTACATCGATCGAAGTCGTACACGATGAAGCCGTAATAATAATGATACTGAATTAGTTTGGAACCGTCAGGAGTAAAAAGCAGAATCTGTGCTCCTCCATAAAAAGCGGAATCAATGACCTGAAAAACATTTTGCTGTTCGAAAGGTCCTTGAATGCCGTTGGGGGTTAATAAAAAGCGATAAAGAATCGGACTTGAAGTTTTGGCATTTGGCGCTACGATCCACCAATCGCGACCATTGCCATGCCGCACGGCGGCTGCAACTTCGTATAAACCATTATAGAGTAGATTTTGATCCTTTGTTACTACTTTTCCTAAATGATCCGGAGTGTCCATATCAATAACACTATAATTTAATCCAATTATTGATGGTGGTTCGTCCCAGCGCCCGGCATTAATGTGAAAAAGGTAATATTTATGACCAGATTCAGGTTGAGGAAGTGCAAATGCCGCATGCGCTTGCCTGAATGAAGGATTGAAACCGGTACAGAAATCCATCCAATAACTTGTAGGGGGGCTGTTGAGTGTATCGCCATTTAGCATTATTTTGCCCGATGCATCATAAATATGACAATTATTTGTATAAAATAATAGTTCACCGTCATCATCACTCATAGAACCGCTGAACGCAATGAATGTGCCCTCAAATTCTGTAGGTATAAATGTAGGCGCCCCGCTGGAAAAATCTATTTTAGTTATTTTAACCAAAGAGTTTTCGTTTTTTTTTCCATACAACCAGGTGTTATCATGTTTTTGCGCTGGTAATAGTAATGGTGCAATAACGACGAATATTGATAGATTTATAATTTTCATAAATAAGCATGGCAGGGTAAACGCAATTGCGCGCTCACCCTGCCGATAAGAGTTGAAAAATTAGTGTTTCACGATAAAAGTATGGATACTTTGAGCCCCGGTAGCGTCAAGTACTTGCAAGCGATATACGCCATTTGTAAATATCTGTGTGTCGAGTACCGGATTTTCAACAAAAAACTCCTGCTGTCGGGCCACCCGACCGAGTACGTCAATTAAACGAATCGTAAAAGGCGGTTGACCGTTTACTATATTTAGTACAAGTAAGCCGCTTGCAGGATTGGGAAAAACCGTCACCTTCAAACTATCCATTGCTGAAATTATAGTCTGATCCCACTGATTCCGAGCTTCTACTCCGCTGCAATCATCCCGTTCCAGCGTCTCCCCGGTAATACCTTCGTACAAATTGGCCGCCATAAGCACCGCTGCCGGGCCGCCTTCACGTGGGCACTGGGCGCCTATGGCTTTCAGGATGCCTAATTGTGTGGCATTCGGTTCATGGCCTTTAGCTATACTTTGCAGGTAGATACCCAACACGTCCTTTTCATTTTGTTCAAAAATCTGCGCAGCAGCGACGACGCCAAGTTCGCTCAGCAGTATATCTGCCGCCGTGCTCCGGGCCGCCTGCAATTGGGCAAGCAGGGTGTTGCTTTGCGCTACGAGTGCGGCGATTTCACCGCTCAGGGCTTCACGTTGGGCAACCAGGCTTTCATATTCTGTTGCCGGCAGCGACTCGTCCAGCATTTCATCGATGGCCTTTACCTGCGCCGATAAATTTTCCAACTGAGTTTTATTGTTCGACAGCATAGCCCCTTCCGAGACCGGAACGCTGAACAACCCTACGGTTTGCAGCCCGATTTGGGTCAATCGGCCCACTATGTTCGTTGCATTGGCGCCCTGGAAAGCCGCCATAGCGCTGCTTGCGGGAGCCAGTTCGGGGTACTCGGCCAGTTTGTACAGGAGGTAACGCTCGCGCCGCCATTGATCCTTGTCCTCGCCAGGAAGGCCGCCGCCCGCGATGCCGGTATCGAACTGGTTACCCTCCCCGCCTCCAGGCGGTAAAGGACCCGGTTGGCATACCTGCTGACAACTGGGAGGTAGTATGGTAATGTCTGGAAAAAACCAGCCAACCAGGGGATCAACCGGTACCGGTTTCCAAGGTGTCTGATCCGGGACGTCAAATTGCGATTGAATTGGTAAATATACTCCCGGATCAAACGTAGCCCCCGCTGTGCTGATCCAACTGTTGCCGGTGTTGTACTGTGCACCGGTGTAGGCGTCGTTGTAATGCAGACCTGCGCCCGAAGTGTTTTGCACGGTATTGCACTCGATAAAATCCTGGCCGGGGCAGTCCAGTTCGAAGTACACACCTTCCGTTACGCCGTCCACGGTATTGAACGACAGGTCGTTGCGGATGGCCGAGTTCCACACATTGATACCATAATCCGCACTACCGCTGATATTGTTGCATTCGATTTCGTATTGTCCGTTCAGGGCATATATACCGTCGAGGGCGCCGTTAACCGTGATATCGTTATCATGGATATAGACGTTTTTATGTGTATTGGCCAGTATGCCCAGCGCGCCGGCATCGGTACACAGGTTGTGGTCTACTTCCACCGAAGCGGCATTGCTCAGGCCGGCGCCGTACACGGCAATACTGCGTCCTGACGCGCCGGTATTCAGGATATTGTTGGTGATCCTGTATTGTCGCGTCCCGTTGGCGAAAGCGTCGAACAATCCGATACCGAGACTGGAAGATGTGATGTCGTTGTGCCGGGCAATTCCCTTAATATTGCCTAAAAACCCGTCTAAGTATATCCCGGATTGCATGTTTACCATTCTGCAGTCGTCGATATTTACGGTAGCAGGGGACAGGGCCCGGCCTTCGGCCCGGACGCCGATGGTGCAATTGTCAAAGGCATCGCCGTTTATCTGGGTCGTGCCATTAGTTACCAGGCCCTGTACGGTGAGGCTGAAGTTGCCGGTAATATCCCGATAATTAATGCCTCTGCCGAAGCCGTAAGGCGAAGTATTGGTGATATTCCGAAAGGTGGCGCAGTCCTTCATCTCCAGGTTGAGTTCGCGTGCCTCCACACCGATGGCTAAGTTGTCGAAAGTATTGTTCAGACCCGGATTCGAGGGAAATATGGTCATATTGGTGAGCGCGTTGGCGCCTGTATTTCCCTGCAGCCAGATACCGGCAAGTGAGCGATCCGTACTGTAAGCCAACCCAAGTGAAGGCAGAATATCTTCCGACTGTTCCAGGCAGCCGATACAATGCAAGGGCGCCTGACTGGTAAACTGGTTGCGCTCAAAATAAGGTGTCGGTATGGGCGGTGAAATGCTACCCTGGAGCCGGAAAGCGCCATCGGTTCCGCGTAGAGAAATGAGGTTGTTATGAAAAATGGTTTGTCGCAAGGCAATCAGCGGTTGAAAACCGCCGACATTGAACGCCCGAACAGCGTACATAGCATCCTGAATACGATTCGTTACCGCGGTGGCAGTATTGCACTGTGAGCGGAAGACGCCCCGACGGTACACGTAGATGCCCCGCCAAAGGCAACAGGTACCAGTGACACTTACCCCCTGGGCAAACTCCAGCGTCGTCACTGACGGACTCCCCGGCACATCAAATCCGGCTGCCGCACCCATAAATAGGTTAATGCCGTTTCTGAATATATAATCTTGGTTAAAATTTATGATACCTGATACATAAACATTGAAGTTGGATTGATCGCCGGCCAGAGAAAAGGCTGGTAAGACGCCGGCCGGAGTAATATAATCACTGATATTAGTTGTCGGCGGCTGGCAATCGGGGTTGTCGCAATCTTTTTCCCTGCCGATAAATATTCCTTCGACCGGTGGCGTCAATGCTTTAGATACAACCACCTCTACACTGTCGCACCATACCCGGTGCGTTAAAGTCGGCGGACCCTGAGTATAAGTGGAATAATTGGTTAACTGGTGGCAATCGATATCAAAGCCGTCAAATGGAACCGGCGTTTGATTGCCAACCTGAAGTGTCCAACTACTATATCTGCCTGATTGTTCGCAAAGCGTTCCGGCGTTCAAACGTAAAGCGGCACATTCCAAAGTCAGATCAGTGTCGAAATTGCTGATTTTATCACAACAGCACCCTACCGTTATCCAACGGGAGCAGGTGCCGGATATGCCGTACGCCACATAGTCCTGGGTCACTAAATAGACACCCGGCTGCGCGTATGAGTGTGTCGGCGAATCGCCGTAAAAAAGTGGCGATCCGTCGCCAAAGTTCCAGGTTATGTCAACTCCGGGGATTCCGTTATCAAACGTTGAATTAAATTCCACCATACAACCATGTACTTCATAGTAAAAATAACGCTCCGTACAGCTGGAGCCAAGGTCGCAATTTACGGTTACCTCCTGAAAACAAGAGTCTGTTACCGGATTTCCTTCCACTAATATCGTTACCCAATGCTTCACCAGAAAGGTTCTTGGATCGTAAGGATAAAAACAGAAAAACATATAAGTATGTAACGGGCTGGAAACATCGTATTCAAAATTGCCATTGCCGAATGACCATTTTTCATAAATTATATCCTGGCCGGTATACGTGTTTTGAAACTGAATATTTGTACCGTTTGGTTGTGACCAGGTAAAATCACAGGGAGATTGAGCAGTCAGTTGTTGAAAAAGGAGAAAAGCCCCCCCCATAACAACATAGTTACATTTTTCATAAATCGAATGATTGGGACGTGAAAATATTGGGTGAAAAGAGAATTTTTCGGGGATCAACAGCAACGCGCATTGCGTACGCAAGATACGGCCTGTTTTTGATTGCTCCCGGTTCCATCGCGGAACTATTCAGGTGGGGTGTAGAAGTATTTCGGTATGGAGTGGAACTTTTGAGGTATATCATGGAACCGGATTACCAAAAAAGGTTATATTTGCTGTTCGTCTGTATATTACCTCTTTTTTCAATTTACCATAATCCTCCTGCCTTATGAATAACCTGCCACAAAAAATCCGGCGTTTACGCCAACTCCAAAACCTATCTCAGAAAGATATGGCTAACCGACTTTGCATTTCTCCACGCGCTTATGGTAAAATTGAAGCCGGAGAAATCGGCCTGACCGTTGAACGGTTCGGGCAAATCGCCGAAGCGCTGGGCTGCCCGCCGGATGCCATCCTGATACATTCCCCGGAAAAGGTCTATATGCGTTTCCTCTACAAAGGCGAATAATCCTTTTGTATCGTTCGATACTTCAATAGGCGTCATTAGACGTCATTGATCGCCATTAGGCGCCCTAATGACGTTCAATGACGCCTAATGACGCCTATTGACGTTTAATGACGTTTAATGACGATCAATGACGCCCAATGACGATCAATGACCAACACACACCCGATGCACCGCCCACACCTGCTGCACCAACGAGCGCTCCCCGTCATTTACAATCACAAAATCAGCCACCTCTACTTTTTCTGCTTCCGGCAATTGGTTCTTCATCCGGGCCCGCACGGCTGCTTCGGATATCCCGTCGCGTTGCATGACCCGGCGGATGCGGAGGTCTTCCGGCGCCGTAACGACAATGAGCCGGTCTAGCAGCTGATAACTCCCGTTTTCCACCAGCAAGGCGGCTTCCTTGAGGGTGTAGGGCAGGCCTTGTTTTGCCTGTGCTTCGTGCCAGGTCCGGGCATGCCGTTCCACCGCCGGGTGTACGGCGGCATTCAGGGCTGCCAGTTTTTCCGGGTCGCGGAAGACGATGCCGGCCACCAGCGCGCGGTTGTAAGCGCCGTCGGGCAGGTAGGCGTCCGGGCCGAAGAGGCCGGTGATCGCCTGTTTCACTTCCGGGTCGTTCGTGATGAGCCACTTGGCCCAGTAGTCGGCGTCGTACACCGGTATGCCGAGCGTTTCGAAGATGTGGCAAACGGTTGTTTTCCCGCTTCCGATGCCGCCGGTGATTCCGACGCGCAGGCAATTCGATGTATTGATTTTATCCGGCATAACGGGTTCAGCGTCGGTGTAAAAAGGGCAATTGTTGCCACAAAGCTTTTAAAAACGGGCGCATCGGCGGCGCGTTGACCAGGCGAATATTTTCGATCATTGTTGAATCCTCGTCCAGAAAACGCAGCACCAATGTAGCGGGAAGTTTTTGGAACAGGTGGGTAAAAATGATGCTGCCCAGCTCGTTCCGGTTGGCCAGTACCCTCAAAAATATGCTGTCAAAAGCCCGAAACAACCAGGGCGAGCGCAACACCGCCGGGTCGGGATGCCCGCTGCGCTCCCAGGCATCGACAAATGCGCGGATTTTGCGTTGCGTGCGTTTGAAGGCGTAACCGCTGGAAGCTTTCACAAAACCGCCCGCCGTGCCAATATTTATCAATGCTCCATCCTGCGCAGCCGGAAACGGAAAATCGGTCATCGGAATGACGCCGAACTCCTCTTCCGCTATTTCAAATGCGCTGATCTTTAAATACTTATCCAAATAGTTTTTCAATGCCGCGGCGTATGCTTCTTCGGGCAATAAGGCCGGCGAAAAAACGGTAAACTCCACCAACGCCCGGGTTTCGGAAAACGGCAGCACATATACGAAACGTGTTTCGCCATGCTGATCGATCCGAAAATCCATGAAGGTCACGGCAGTGGGGTCGAAGGCCGGCGCCGGCGTTTCAATCATCCAGCCTTTAAAATGTTGCAACAAGCTCACGGTGGACGGTGGACGGTAGACGGTGGACGGTTCGACGGTGGACGGTGGAAGGTGGACGGTGGACGGTTCAGGGGTGGACGGTTCGGTAGAGAGTGGCGGATTGGGATATAATTCATTTGCCGCAGGCAAAACCGGAATTTTGGTAAAAGCGGAGTTGAAAATAAGTGGCGCGGAGAACGCGCCGGCCTCAGTATACACCACGCCGGCGCCGGCGTCGATACGCAGAATTGTTGCCTGTAATCGGTCAATATTCGGATATTGCGCCAGTTCTGACCCGGCCCATCGGTAGAAGTCGATGCCGCGCACCATACGGTAACGGAATGGCGAAATATCCATCATGGTTTCAAATCCGGAACTAAAAAAACGGCAACGGTCCCAGGACTTGAATACGACCGGCGGCAGCGGCTCGGCGTCGGTAGCCCAGAAACACCAGGTGCGGTCGTTTTGCTGTTTGGTATCGCGGTCGAGCAGCAATATTTTTTTATCTTTGAAACCCGGCCGGCGGGCCAGTTCCAGGGCCAGCGTAAGGCCGGAAAGACCGGCGCCGGCGAGGATGATATCGTAGGAGTGGGTTTGCAACAAGAGCCGATGGTTTGTGGTCGAACAATAGAAAGTCTAAAACACGACAAGAATAAATCAGTTTTTTTTATGCCAACGAAATCTCTTCTGAAAACAGCCTTATTCGGTCTACTCGTACCCGCCCTGCTGTCAGGGTGTATGAAATCAACTCAGCTGACAGTGCTGCAACCGGCCCAATTTAAAGTGCCCGACCACATCGCCAAAATCGCCGTGGTAGACCGCAGCAAACCCTCCAACGGCTGGCTCAACGTACTGGAAGGCCTCTTCACCGGCGAGGCTATCGGCCAGGACCGCGAGAGCCGGCAACAAGCGGTGCGCGGCCTTACCGACGCCCTCGAACGCACGCCGCGTTTCCGGGTCATCAGCACGGGTATCGAGATGAGCGGCAGCAAGGCCGGCGTTAACCTGCCTGCGCCCCTGCCCTGGTCGGAGGTGGAGCGCATCTGCGCCGACTACGCCGCCGACGCTGTGGTGACCATCGAATCCTTCGACTCGGACAACAATACCGCCACCCGGCAGCGGCAATCCAAAAAGAAAAACAAGGACGGCACCACTACCACGCTCATCGATTACCTTGCCGAAATGCGAACGGGCGTTCGCATCGGCTGGCGCTTCTACGACCCGCGCAGCAAGATGATTTTTGATGAATATACCACCGAAGATTTCCTGAAAAACGAACACGTCGGCAGCAGCGAACGTAATGCAGTGTCGGGACTGCCCTCCCAGGTTTCGGTGACCCGCAAGGTCGCCTTCAACGTCGGTATAGAATACGGCATGCGTATCGCGCCGGTGTATATTACCGTGAACCGCCAGTATTACCCGAAAGCGAAAGGTTTCAGCACCCAAATGGAACAAGCCACCCGTTTCGCCCAGGGCGGCAACTGGGATAAAGCCGCCGAAATCTGGAAAAAAGTGGAAGTATTTGCCAAAGATAACCCCAAAGCCGCCGGCCGGGCCGCCTACAACATGGCCGTGGTAGCCGAAATAAAAGGCAACCTCGACATCGCCCTGGAATGGGCCGAAAAAGCCTGGACCCAATACGGCAACAAAAAAGCCCGTTCGTATATTGAAGTGATCCGCCAGCGGCAAAACGACGCCAAAAAGGTGGAATATCAAATGAATAAGAAGGTTTAGGGGTTTAGGGTTTAGGGTTTGGGGGTTTAGAGGTTTGGGCGTTTAGGGGGCGTCCACCATTGAGGTTAAACCCTATCGATTACCCAAACCTCTAAACCCCCAAACCTCTAAACCCCCAAACCTCCAAACCTCCAAACCTCCAAACCTCTAAACCCCCAAACCCGCTACCTTTATGCTAACCGAAGACGCAATCAAAGTATCTTTTTTGCCTTTTTTAAAGGAGTTTTACAAATACCGGTTCGAGTACCGGCCGGAGTCCGTGCATACGGAACTGGACAATGTGAGCGCGGGCGGTTTGGTCGCCGACGGGATGGTTTCCTTCCGGAAAGAGGATGGGACGCCTTTTGTTTGTACCTACGAAGCCACGTCGGTGGATAAGGCCGGGGAGGTAAAATATTTGCTCAATACGGTGTATTTCACGTGGGATTGTGTGGCATTCGGCGCCGTGGTGGCCACTATTGCGTATGCCGTCGCTTATTCCACGCGGTTTGCCTGGCTGAAAAGCCTGCAAGGCGCCGGCAACATCGGATTCCTACTGGGTATGGGAGTGATCGGCTTTTTTGGCTGGTACTATATGATGCGCAATTGGAAGAAATACCGCTATGTCTACGCGATAGAGCAGTTTAAACAATACTATGCCGACGAACAATGGGTGGCGCTGGGCGAAGACGTGTTCCCCGCTCCTACCGACCCCTATTTGCTGGAACTAAAAAATCAATGCGTGTACAACGGTTTCGGGCTGGCACTGGTGCCCGAACAAGGCCAGGTGCGGGTACTGGTCACGCCTTCCCGGCTGGGCATGTACGGAAAAGACCGCCGTATGGTACATTGGGTCACCCGGCTAAATTGGTACCAAAGCATGTCGCAAAACGTCGGGGTACTTTCCCGGTACAAGCCGGTGATGCCCGGTGTTTTCACCCCGGCCTGGAACAAACTCTGGCGCCCGGTTCAATACCTGCTGCTCGACCCGCTGAAAAGAAGCCTACGGGGAGTATCCAAACCATCCCCCGGCCGCGACGCTACCGTGTTCAACCGCTATATGCAGGGGCAAAGTGTTCAAAAATGGGTTCTTGCCCTGGCATTGATGGTTATAGTTGGCTTGAACTACCAGGTGCTGCGTTCGCGGGAAGACCGCGTGGAAGATGTGCTTTCGTTCCCAAAATCGAACCCGGAAGACAAGTATGGATACCTGTACGAAGGTGAAACGACCACAGCCCGCGATCCACAGGGTATTCCCAAACAATACCCGGAGCCCGTTGCCGCGCCGGAGGAGGAAAATATTCAAACCATCGACTTGTCCGGCGGGGCAGCAGAGGAAACGCCGACCATCAACCTGTCCGGCGACGAACCCGAAACGCCGGCGCCTCAAACAGCGCCTGCCGAAAAAGACCGGCCTGAAAAAACCGCCGTTGCCGACCCTTGCAGCCGTTATGCCCGTCAAAAAGGCTGGATCATTCAGGATAGTTATTTTGCCAATAAAAACTTTGCCGACGAACGCGCCGCCGCGCTGCGCCGGAAAGGAGTGGAGAGCGAAGTAATGCCCCGGGCCTGCCTGGGCGACGACGGTCAATCGGGCTATATCGTGCGGTTGGGCGCCACCGTATCGACCGAAACCGCGGCCGGCACCAGCGCGGAACAGCTGACAAAAGCGTTGCAACGGTACGGGCTGTTGCAAGGGAAATTGATGGTGCGGCGCTTGAATTGAATATGACAAACGGAGCGCGCATGAAGTTTTCCACGACCACCCGCCTGATCGCCCTTGCCCTGTTGGCACACCTGGCGCTTTCCTGGCCACTGTGGCAGCCGGGCAGCCGGGTACTTTTTCCGCTGTTGCCGGCGTTCGGCATACCGTTTCCACAAAACGAAATCTGGGCCGGCATACAAGCCTGGGGGACCGTCGGGTTTACGCTGCTGCTGCTCTGGATGCCGCAACGGCGGTGGTTGATGGCAGCGGTTACCGCTTGGTTTTTGTGGATGATTGTACAGGACATGAACCGCCTGCAACCCTGGATGTATTTTTACCTGTTGGCTTGGGGGCTCCTGCTGGCTCATACACACGGGAAAGAGGCCGGAACCCAGACCGCTTTGCGCTGGCTGTTAGCCGCCGTATATGCCTGGGGCGGGTTCAATAAACTGACGCCATATTTTGCCGAAGACAATTTCCCCTGGTTTTGCGAAGCCTTTTTTTGGACCAAACCCCTGGGCCAATGGCCGGCAGCCGGGTATGGGGTAGCTTTGGTAGAATTGTTGTTCGCGCCCGGCTTGTTGTGGCGCGTTTCGAGACCGGCATTCCGGTGGATCGTACCGGCTTTTCATTTATTTATTATCGTTGCCTTGAGTCCGCTAGGGCTGGATTGGAATACCGTGGTGATTCCCTGGAATGTGGCGATGGGGGGTATGGTGTGGGTGTTGTTCGGCCCCACCCCCATCCTCCCGACTAAAGTACGGGACAGGCTCTCCCCCAAAGGAGAGGGGGGCCTGATTGCGGGTAATTTGGAGCCGGTATTGATCAAAGACGACTTGATATTACGAAATCTGGCCCCCAGAAACGCGATCAAGCCCCCCTCTCCTTTGGGGGAGGGGCTGGGGGTGGGGTTACTCGCCCTCGCCTGGCTCCTGCCCGCTTTCAACATCTTCCACCTGTGGCCCGAGCCCCTTTCCTGGAAAATGTACAGCAATACCCAAACGGAAGCGACTTTTTATTGCAACCGCATGGCGGATATTTCCGTGGAATGGGAGCAGTTATGGGACAAGCATGGCTTTGACGGCAGGCGAAAGTTGCTATTGGACGATTGGGCCTTCGACGAACTGCATGTACCGGTTTACAACTGCCGTCGCACTTTTCTGCAAACGGCCCGTTATCTTTGCGAAAAATCTATTCATTGCGATACATCCGGCCTTATGCTTCTGACCGTCAACCGTTGGGATAAATCCGCAGAAAAATGGGAAACCATCCCTTGCGCTCAAATCGCCAGATAAACCATTCAACCTTTTCATGAAAAATTCCCTGCTTTGGATCATTACGCCTGAAAATGGCGGCCCCGACTCCTACCTGTTCGGCACCATGCACGTTCGGGATTTACGCGCGTTCGAATGGTTGGACGTGGCCGACGTTTGTTTGCAACAATGTTCTGTATTCGCCACGGAGTTCGACTTTTCAGACACCGACCCCGGCGCCATAGCCTCGGTGCTCCAATTACCCCAGGGCGGCATGCTTGACCGGTTGCTCAAACCCGGCGTTTGGAAAAACCTCGAATTTTTTTGCCGCAAAAAAATCGGGATACCGGCAGAAGTCGTACGTTTTATGCACCCGATGACCGTAACGATGGCACTCACCAATGCCCAGTTGGCCGAAGAATCGGCCCTGTCGCTTGACGAGACGCTTTGGGAACACGCCCGGGCACTTGGGAAAAGAACCACCGGAGTGGAAACGTTTGGGGAACAACTGGAAACCCTGAAACGGATTTCCATGGATCAACACTTGAAAAACCTGACCTGGCTGCTGAAAAATTTCACGCGCCAAAAACGCCGGCTGAAAAAAATGTTGCGCTGGTACCAGGCCGGCGACATCCAACAACTCTACCGGGCTGCGAAAAAAGACGCCAAGGGTATGCGCAAATTGTTACTTTATGAACGCAATACGATCATGGCCGAACGTTTTGCCGAAATTGCGCGACACGAAAGCCTTTTTTGTGCCGTCGGCGCCGGCCATCTTTCCGGCAAAAAAGGCCTGCTTCGCCTGCTGAAAAAAGAAGGATTTACCGTCCGGCCAATTTTACCGGATAACCTGCCTGCCCCCGCCGAATGAATGCACAATTCAATATCCTCGCGGAGTTGCCCTACCTCCCGCCGGTATCCTGGATGGCGCCGGCCTGGCAAAGTGCGGTGCTCTGGCTGGAAGCCTGCGAAAGTTTTCAAAAAGGCAGCTACCGCAACCGTTGTCATATTGCCGGCCCGAACAGTATCCAACGGCTCAGCATCCCACTGCAAAAAGGCAAACACCAGCAAACGCCCATCCGGGATGTGCGCATCGCCTACGAAGAACCCTGGCAACAGGTACATTGGCGCAGTATTCAGGCCGGCTACGGCAATGCGCCGTATTTTGAATATTATGCAGAAGATTTAGCGCCTTTTTATCAAAAACGATATTCTTTTCTATTTGATTTCAATTTGGAACTCCTGCATTTTTTATTCAAAAAAACGGGCTGGAACGGTGATGTCCGGTTCACAGAGACCTGGTCGGACCAGATATCGTCGCCGGCAGACACCCCGGTCGTCGATTTCCGGAATAAGATTTCTCCCAAAGCCAGTATCCGACCCCACTGGTTCCAGCCCATTCCTTATGCGCAGGTTTTTACCGAAAGGCACGGCTTTTTGCCCGACCTGTCGGCGCTCGATCTGTTATTCTGCTGTGGTAAACAATCCGCGGCGGTATTGTCGCAATCGTTAGCAGATCACTTTAACTCCACCAATACGAGGCCCAGTTCATCCGCCTGATGCCGGAAAACCGCCGACCTGGCTCCCGCCAAATCGGAACAGGACAGATCGCCCGTATTGATTGGGATACCGCCCAGATAGGTACAGATTCCGTTATCCGTTTCTATGACGGATTGGTCATCCACGGTCAGCGGGAGCTGGAACGTCTCGTCTGAAGGCGCCTTTTCTTTACTTAATTGCTTTTTCAAACGATAACTGACTGATGAAGCGTCTGCCATAGGTTGTTTGACTTCGACCTGCTCCACCGTAATTTCATAATTATATCCCCACTGATAGTCGAAACCCGCAATTTCGTCATAAAAGTACTCCGGCTCTCCGCCGTTTTTGGAAACCAAATAACAGAGTTGAATCCCTTCCCCCGAACACGGCACTTTATAGTGCAGAATTTTAAGTTTCATGTCTTTCGATGGTTGTGGAGATGCGCCCGCGCAAGCGGCAAAGGATAGAAGCACAAGCGCTGCAAAGATATAATTGATAAAGGATGACATAATCATATATTTAAGAATGACTAATATTCAGTTTATCGAGGTTACTGGTTAGAGGGTTAGAGGGTTAGAAGGTTAGAAGGTTTGAGGGTTTGAAGATTTCTGGTTTTTGAATGGCCCCAGAAACCTTCAAACCAGGAACCTTCAAACCCTCTAACCCTCTAACCTTCTAACCCTCTAACCTTCAAACCCTCTAACCTTCAAACCATTATTTCCGCATATACTGAAGCGAAGCATCCGGACGGCCCACATAGCAGGTTTTAGTAAAACCGTATTTTTTGATCATGGCAAGTGCCTGGTCGGCTTCCGTTTTATTGGGAAACATAAACATCCGGGAACTGCCATCGGTCAGCAGGTATTGGGTGCCCTCTTTTTTGATTACCAATTTACTTGGTGTAAACCCAAGACAATCCTCTCCGGTGAAAGCGCCGGCGGGGGATGCCGCACCTTTTAACAAATACTGGAAGGAGGCATCGGGGCGACCGACATAACAGGATTTATTCAAGCCGTATTTTTTTATGATTTTGACGATCTTTTCCGCCTCCGCTTTATTGGGCGCCGAAAACATGGAATGGCTGCCATCTACAACCAGCCACTTTGTGCCGCTTTGTTTAACGACAACATTATTCGGGTTAAATGAAATACAATCTTCTTTACAAGGGCCGGGACTATACAAATTATTGATAGCAGCCTTGTCTTTCGAGCTCATGCCGTTGCGTTGCCCGATTGTAGTGGCAGCGGTGCCCGGTGGGACTTTTATATCAATCGTGTTATTTCCATTTTTAGAAAACGCCGTTTTCCCATAGTGCATGATAGAACCATAGTCGTAAGTGCCGATATCGGTTCCGTCGGAAACGTGTTTGTTAAAATTATGCGATTTACCGTCCTGAATATTGGACCAATTAATGGTAATATAGTTGTCGCGGTCTTCCCGGCTTTGTTCGTGCCAAAGGCCCGCCGCGTGAAGAATTTCATGCGCAATACTGCCTTGTGAACAACTGCCGATCACAATGTCCTGCCGGCCGCCTTGTCTGCCTACATAAGAGGCACAGCCGCTGCCGCTGATAAACTGAATGTAGTCGGTTTGGGTCGTGCGCGGTACCAGGCAAAGGTTGGTACTTGAGCTTACATGATTAATAGCCCATTCAATATCCGTTTTTTTCGGATGGCCGGAAGAAATCACGTAGGGAATCGTGGCGTTGGGCCAACGGTAGGAAGCCCCGTCGACCGCCACGGCATTGTCGCCTTCAAAACTGACCAGAGAACCCAGAATGACATCCCCTTCATAAATAACCAGGTTGTCGATTACTTCCACTTTGATCTTCTGCGATTTGGAGCTCAACGGGATACGGGAGGTAAATTCGCGGAGGGTTCCTTTGACGTTGGGTTTGTACATTTCCTGCGCATGTAGCGGGTTGGCGATTAAAACAAAGAAAAAAACGGCTGATAATAGCCCGAGGACAGAGAAAACAGATGATTTTTTCATAATGGTGGTAAGGTGTATTGTTAAAAAATCGGTTACGATGCTCATCAACACGGGGGCGGTGCAGATGCTTAAAAGTCGCGCGTAAACTTGTTCTGTCAATTTTGTTACTTTTGTCCCACGCATTATGATGATAAATCAACACACCCAAGCCCTGCGCGTTCAGGTGGAAGATGCCGTCAAGGACCTGCATCGTCTGGCCCAGGAAATCGGCCACAAAGAACTCGCCGCCACGGTCGGCGAACTGCGCAACCGCATGTCGGAACCCTACATGTTCGTCATCGTCGGCGAGGTAAAAGCCGGAAAAAGCAGCTTCGTCAATGCCCTGCTGGAGGCCGGGCGCGAAGTCTGCGCCGTGGCTCCCCAACCGATGACCGACACCATCCAGCAAATTCTGTACGCCGAACAGGCGGAAACCGTGGTGGTGAACCCCTATTTGAAAAAAATATTTTTACCGGTCGACATCCTGCGCGACATCGCCATCGTGGATACGCCCGGCACCAACTCCATCGTCGAACGCCACCAGGATATCACCGAAGGATTTATCCCGGCCAGCGACCTGGTCATTTTCGTGTTTGAGGCCAAAAACCCCTACCGGCAGTCGGCCTGGGATTTTTTCGACTTTATCCACCACGACTGGCACAAGAAGATCATTTTTATCCTGCAACAAAAAGACCTGCTCAGCGCCGAAGACTTAGCGGTGAACGAGCGTGGGTTGTTCGATTACGCCCATAAAAAAGGCCTGCAGGAACCGGCTATTTTTGCCACCAGCGCCAAAGCCGAAGAAGAGGGCCGCTTCGACGAGAGCGGTTTTTCCACCGTGCGCGACTACGTGCGTACCCACGTCACCGGCGGGCGCGGGGCGGCTATGAAACTTCAAAACAACCTCACCACCTCTAAAGGTATTTTAACCCGCATCCGCGAGGGATTGGATGCCCGAACGGAACAATTTCGCGCCGACCGGGCTTTCCGCGCCGACGTACACCAAACGCTCGACCACCAGGAGGGCAAAACGAACCACCAGAGCGGTATCCTGATCGAAAACCTGCTGAACGGCTACGACCGCATCACCAAAGAGATCGGCCGGGAATTAGACGGCGGCCTCTCCTTCCCGTCGATGCTGCGGCGTTCGGTCATGGGCATCTTCAGCAAACAAGGCTCTATCAAAGACTGGCTGAACGACCTGACGAAAAAACTGGAAACCCACCTGAACGCCGAACTCCGGTCCAAACTCAGCGACGGTGTGGTGGACCTGGCCGACAGCGTGCAACAGATGGCCAAAATGATCGACCTGAAAATTCGCAACAGCGCCGGCTCGGGCGTTAAAAGCGATTCTTATATTTTTGAAGACATCTCCGACAAGCGGGCCACAGTACTGAAAGATTTGCAGGAAGCCTTCGGCCGTTTTATCTCGCGCTCCGAAAGTTTTACCGACACCCGGCTTTTCCCCGAAAACGCCGCCATTTCGCCCAATATCGCCGCCGGCAGCGGCGTGGCGGTCGTCGGCCTCATTCTCGCCGCCGTCACGAAGACCGCGGTGTTCGATATCACCGGCGGCGTGCTCACCAGCATCGGGTTGCTGTTCGCCGGCATCACCGCCGGACTTCAGCGCCGCAAAATCGTCAAAGGCTATTTCGAAGAAATCGCCCGCGGCCGCGGCCTGATGGAAGAAACCCTGCGCGACAAACTCATCACTTACGTGCGCATAATAAAAAGCCGGATCAACGACAATTTCGCAGATTTAGACGCGCTCTTAGCCAACGAAGAAAAACAAATTGCCCACTTCGAAGAGCAGTTTTCAGGGCTGGAAAAACGTTTTGAAGAACTGGAAAAACAATTGAAAATCAATTGATTAAACCTGAAAATCACTATGCCCCATTGGGCGTACTACTTGCCGGCACTTGGGTAATTTTCATGTCATAATTTAAACATTTACCCCCGCATGGGTATTGGTGTCCCGGCTAATTGAACTACTTTTGTGGCACATTATTTGGTCGTATTAAACGACACTTTTAATCCCTGAACACTTCGGATTTCTTTTCTCCCGCGTCAACAGGTCATTCCTGACCTGTTCGTGTATTCTGAAAACATAACCAGCACTATATGACCAGGCGTATTCCCCTGGTTTTAAATGAGTTGCCTCAGGTATTTCCTTTATGGGAATAACTGTCCGCATAAAGATGTAATCGGTTTTTGGGATTGCCCTCTATCCGCGCAATGCTGGATGAGGGCTCTTTTTTTAAGTCAAAATGTAAAATGTAAAAGTCAAAATGTAAAAGGGGCACTTGTCCGAGCCATTTACTACATTGTAATGTGTTTCCTTTGCAATGAATTAAACCTGATACAATGAGAAAATACCGTTTACCTCTTTATGTATTGCTCCTTCCGGCTTTGCTGACGGCACTCAACGCCGTCGCTCAATCCCCCGCCCCCATGCCGCGCATCAGCGTACAGGGCAACAGTTTTGTATCCGAAAACGGCGATACGCTGGTTTTTCGCGGCGTGAGCAGCAGCGATCCGGATAAACTGGAACGCGAGGGCCATTGGGATAAAGCCTATTTTGAAGAAATCAAAAAATGGGGCGCCAATATGGTGCGGTTTCCGGTTCACCCGGATGCCTGGCGCCGGCGTGGACAAACCGCTTATATTCAACTGCTCGACCGGGGTGTACAATGGGCCGAAGAACTGGGTTTGTACGTCATTATCGACTGGCACAGTATCGGCAACCTGCGTTCCGAATTGTTCCAGGCGCCTACGTACGAGACCACACAAAAAGAAACGTTTGAGTTTTGGCGTACTATGGCCAAACACTATAAAGACGAGCCGGCCGTGGCTTTTTTTGAACTATTCAACGAGCCGACCGTGTACAACGGCCAGTTGGGCAATTGTACCTGGGCGCAGTGGAAGGCGATCATGGAGGAAACCATTACGATCATCCGGGCCCACGATTGCCGGGCCATTCCCTTGGTCGCCGGCTTCGATTGGGCCTACGACCTCAGCCCCGTGGCAGCCGAACCCATCGACGCCGAAGGTATTGCTTACGTCAGCCACCCGTATCCGCAAAAACGGAAAGCGCCCTGGGCCGCGCCCTGGACCGCCGATTGGGGTTTCGTGGCCGAAAAGTACCCGGTGATCCTGACGGAAATCGGTTTTTGCGGCCCTGAAGACCCGGGCGCGCACATCCCCGTCATCAGCGACGAATCTTACGGCGACGCCATCACGGCTTATACCGCAGAAAAGGGTATTTCCTGGGTGGCCTGGGTGTTTGATCCGCAGTGGGCGCCGAATATGTTTACCGACTGGAAGTTTACGCCTTCGCGACAAGGGGTGTATTTTAAAAAGGTGTTGCAGGGAGAAAAGTATTAATACAGCGCCATACTAAATTTGCGCCGGTAAACCGGTGTAAGCGGATCTGCTTCGCCCAGCAGCCGGAGCAATGCCACGGTAGCGCGGCGCGGCAGGGCATCCTGATAATTTTTATCGGTAGCCACAGCGTCGATCAGATGTTGGAGCGCCGTTTCGATGGAGGCGTTCAGCAGGGCCTCGCGGGCTTTTGCCAGGGTTTGTGCAGTGGGCGCTCCATTGCCGGCAAAGCCGGTCAATTCAACCAGTGTCAGGATATCCGCCGCGGTTTCTCCGTATTTGCCCCCGGGCGGAACCTCTGAAGCAAGTGCTTTTGCCGCGGCCGGGTTGGACAGGATTGAAAACCGGGCCAGGGCCATTTTGGCATCCACGCGGTCGGGATGCCCCAGAACGTAGGCTTCCAAAGGTTCGATCATGGTATCATCGGGCCAACCGGCGGCCCGGCTCAGCAGGGCTTCCAGGGCTCCGGCTTCCGGATCGGGTAAATGCTCTGCCAGCCAACGCTCCAGCATTGGGCGGGTCAGCGCCCCGGTGAATTCATCGGCTACCTTACCCCGGTAAAACATTTTGACATTGGGGATGCTGCGAATCCCGAATTGCGCCGCGAGGTCCTGATGTTCTTCTGTGTTGATCTTAACCAGCGCCCAACGCCCCTGTTGTTCGCGTTCCACCGCTTCCAGTACCGGCGTCAGCATCCGGCAGGGGCCGCACCATTCGGCCCAAAAATCAACGAGTACCGGTAACTCATGGCTGCGTTCGATCACCTCTTTCTGAAAATCCATCGTGGGAGTTGTTATTTTAGCCGACAAAATTAGGCAATGCTGCGCCCACATTTTTGTGTTTTACGGGTAATAAACAGTACTTATCGTGGGAATAACGGCGGTGTGCTTTCTCCCCGTCCTACCGCAAAGGTTTGATACCCTACCTACAACTCCATTCCTTCAAACTTCAAACTTCAAACTTCAAACTTAAAGGTTTGGTATTTTACCCACAACTCCGTTCCTTCCCTCCGGTAATGCGCGTTGTATACACGAATCCGTTCATCCGACAATTCATATTATGACTGTTTGTCTACCCGTTCTTTCCCTGAAACGAATATTTCTCGGCTTTTTTTTCGGTCTGTTGCTCAGCCCGGCCCTCCTTCGGGCGCAGGGCGGCGGCTGCGAATGTACCAACTGCCCGCAGTTTATGCCGGACCTGTTCGTAGGGCCTTTTTTTATCAATGTGCAAAACGCGAGCAACCCCATTTTAGGCCAGAACGGCCAGGGTGTTTGCGCCGTGATCGTGCATTTCGACCACACGGCCATTTGTGATATTTCTATTACGCTGACCTCTCCATCGGGGCAGGTGGTCACTTTGGTCGGGCCGATCGGGCAGTTTTGTACGAGCAACGGCAACGCCGGGACTACCTGGGATGTAACGTTTTTACCCTGCGGCGATCCGGTAAACCCGGACCCCGGTTTTACACCCACCTGGAACAACAACCAAGCCTGGGGCGGGAATAACGCCTATTTTGGAAGTTATTATCCCTTTGCAGGCTGTTTGCAGAATTTTACGGGCCCTGTAAACGGCACCTGGACGCTGACCGTGACGGATGGCCAGGCCAACGACGTCGGCAACCTGATCGACTATGAAATTATCTTTTGCGACCCCAGCGGGATCAATTGTTTTTCCTGTGCGCCCAACGCCGGCAACCTCCTGCAAGCCGACCTGATGGCCTGCCAGGGCGATCCCTCGCTCGATCTCGATTTGCCGCCGACGTACACTCCTCCCAATACGCCGCCGCCGCCGGGCGAGTACGGCTACACGTATGTGGTGGGCGGCGCCGGTGGAATCATCCTGGGTTTTGAGCCCGACGCCGACCTGAGCGGTTACCCGGCCGGCAATTATACCGTTTGCGGGATGTCGTACCTGTTAGCCACGGAAGGGAATATTCCTGCGCCTAACGGTATGTTGACAATTAACCAGTTGTCTACACAACTCAACTCATCAACGCCGCCGTTTTGTGGAAAAATCACGACGAATTGTGTCAATGTCGTCATCAAGCCGCTTCCTCCCAACGAAGAAGAATTTCAGACGATATGCGCTCCGTCCTGCTATTCGTTTCACGATCAGGATTATTGTCAAACCGGTACTTACACCCAAACGCTCTTCCAGAACGGGTGCCCCTATACCGCCACGTTAAACCTGACGGTTGATCAACCGAGTTATAAAACGGTGGTGGAAATTATTTGCCCCGGCGGTTGCTCCACCACACCGGGTTTCGCCGGGGCTTGCGGCGCCGGCCAGTACACGGAAACTTTTACCAATGCGCTAGGGTGCGATAGTATTGTCACCCTCAACCTTGTAAATATGAGCGTGGTTGCAGCCATCGGTCCCAATCCGCTGCCCCAATTGAGCTGCCAACAACCGACGGCAACATTATCGGGCGCGGGCTCCAGCCTCGGCGCTGGGGTCAGTTACGCCTGGACGGCCAGCAATGGCGGCGCTTTTTCCGGTTCCACTACCGGCCTCAACGTCACCATCACCGCGGCCGGTACTTACCAACTGCGGGTGTGTAAAACGGTGGGAATGATCACTTGCTGCGATTCCGTCAGCGTAACGATAACCGGAAGTCAAACCCTGCCCAATACACCCGCGGCCATGACCGGCGATACGATATTGTGCCCCGGACAAACAGCAACGTTTTCGGTGACACCCGATCCCGGTATCATCTCCTATACCTGGACGGCGCCGCCGGGAGTGACCATCAATACCGGACAAGGCACTTCCGCCATCACCGTCACCTGGAACGATACCAGCGGCGTTGTTTGCGTGTCGGCGGTAAATGCCTGCGGAACCAGTATGCCGCTTTGCCAAACGGTTTCCGTGACGACACTGGCCAATCCCACTGCGCCGCAGGGCCCCGGATTCGTCTGTGCCGGCGACACCGCAGCCTACAATGTGACGCCGGTAGCCGGCGCTACACAATACCTCTGGACCGTTTCGGCGCCGGCAATGATCCTCTCGGGTCAGGGTACGCCCAACGTTTCGGTAGGGTGGGGGACTGCGGGGTCGGAAAACCTCTGTGTCGTCGCCATGAATGCCTGCGACACCAGTCAAAGTATATGTTTGTCGGTACAGGTTAATGCCGTGCCAGGGTTGCCCGATATCGCCGGAGATAGCACACTTTGCGCCGGCAGCACAGGCTCGTACACGATTCCGGCACTGGCCAATGCCACCGGGTACGCCTGGACGGTGCCACCGGGCGCATCGATACTTTCCGGACAGGATTCCACGGTGCTGCAAGTGTCGTGGTCGGCCGCTCCGGGAGGCGACGTCTGCCTGGCTGCCACTAATGGCTGCGGCGCCGGAATACCCGATTGTTTTCCGGTAATCGTCTTTGCCGTGCCGGTCGCCAATGCCGGCGTCGACAGCGCGGTGTGTGATACTGCCATCACGCTTTCATCTACCATCAGCGTGGGTACCGGCGTGTGGACCCTGGGCTCCGGCCCGGGAACGGCCGTTTTCATCAACGCCGATTCGACGGTCACCTCGGTTACCGTGAGCCAAAACGGCGTGTATACCTTTCTGTGGACGGCCTCCAACGGCATTTGTTCGGACGCCGATTCCGTGCAGGTACAGTTTAATGCTTCGCCGCTGATTGGTCTGCTGCGATCGACCTGCGACGCGACCAATCAAAATTACACCGTCGTGTTCCCGATTTTGGGCGGCACTGCGCCCTTTGCCGTTCCGGGCGGCGTGGTGGTAAACGACACGTTTGTTTCTGCGCCAATTGCAAGCGGGCAGCCCTATTCCTTTATGGTGACGGACACCAATGGCTGTGTGTCGCCCGCGGTCAGCGGCCTGGTCGATTGTAACTGCACAACCAATGCCGGCCAAATGAACACCCAATTGCTGACGGCATGTCCCGGCGATAGCCTGACGGCCCAGCACCAGGGTGGCACACTCGATGGCGACGACATCGGCGGGTATATTTTACATACCGATCCCGGCTTTTCCGCCGGACTTATTTTAGCCGAAAACAGCACCGGCACCTTTGGCTTCGGCGCGGGTATGACCTACGGTACAACCTACTACATCTCTTACCTGGTGGGAAACAATGTGAACGGCTTGCCCGATCTGAACGACCCCTGTTTGTCCGTCGCGGCCGGGCAACCGGTGATTTTTTACGACAATCCCATGCCGGATGCGGGTGCGGATGTTGCCGGGTGCGGATTGACCCTGCCGGTAAGCGGCAATCCGGGAACCGGTACGGGCGTGTGGTCGCTTACGGGTTTACCCCCGGGCGGCATGGCCACGTTGGCCGATCCGTTTGTTCCCGCCACGAGCCTCACCGCCGCGATATTTGGCGCCTACACACTCACATATACGGTAACAAGCAACGGATGCACCGGATCGGATACTGTGCAACTGACTTTTCAGGAGTCGCCTTCTGCCGGCGCCATCCTTTCCGAATGCGACGGTACCAATCAGTTCTATACGGTTAGTTTTCCGGTAAACGGCGGCACGGCGCCTTACCAGGTTAACGGCGCACTATTGGCCGGGGCCAACTTTTTATCAGCGCCGGTCGTTAGCGGTACGACCTACAGTTTTGTCATCACCGACGCCAACGGCTGCATATCGCCGGATATTACGGGTTCTTTCAATTGCAGCTGCGCCACCAATGCCGGACAGATGGATTTGACTCCCATTTTGGCGTGTGCCGGTGACACGGTTCAGGCGAACAGCCTGGGCGGTCAAAACCTGGATACCAACGATACCCTGGCTTTTGTGCTGCACACCGGTTCGGGTACGACGTTGGGTACCGTTTTGGCACAAAATCAAAGCGGGATATTTACCTACCTGCCCGGCATGAACTTCGGCACGACCTACTACCTGTCGCTGATAGCCGGGAATAACCTGAACGGTCTGCCCGATCCGGCCGACCCGTGTTTTTCGGTGGCACAAGGGCAGCCGGTCGTTTTTTATGAAAATCCCAATCCCGATGCGGGCGTCGGGGCGGCTATTTGTGGCCTCACGACTACGCTGGCAGCAGCCGACACCGGTTTCGCCGGCGCCTGGTCGCAGCTGTCCGGCCCGGGCATGGCCAGTTTTACCAATATAAACGACCCCGCCAGTGCTGTAACGGTGGATATTTCAGGCCAATATGTATTTCGCTGGACGGAGACCAATAGTATTTGTGCAGTGTCGGCCGACGTGACGGTTGATTTTTATGACGTTCCCTTCATTTCCGGGATAACGGATACCTGCAACGGCACCAACACGGGGTTTGTACTCACCTTTACGGTCAACGGCGGTACGTCGCCCTTTACGGTGTCGGGCGTGTCCGGCACATTTGCGGGCAATGTTTTTACCTCAACCCTGTTGCCCAACAACAGCATGTATAACGTGGTGGTCACGGATGACAACGGCTGTGCGGCGCCTGCTGTGACCGGCAGTCATTTTTGCCCCTGCACCACGGATGCCGGGACAATGGTGACTAACCCGGCCGTTTTTTGTGCCGATCAGCCGGCAACCGGCGTCTGGAACAACGATGCCAACCTGGATGCGGACGACAGCCTGCAATTTATCCTGCACAATCAGGCCGGCGTCGTTTACGCCACGAACAATCAACCGGTTTTCTCTTTTGGCGCGGGCCTGCAAACCGGGGTCACGTACTACATTTCGGCAGTAGCCGGCAACGGACAGGCCGGGCAGATCGACTTCAATGATCCTTGTCTCAATATTGCTTCCGGCGTCCCGGTGCAATGGAAACCGTTACCCACAGCAACCCTGACGGGCGATGCGACCATTTGCCGGGGCGGCAGTGCGGCGCTTCAGTTTACAGGCACGGGCGCTTATCCCTTAACCATCACGTATTCGGATGGATCGGGCACACCGGCAACCCTGTCGATCCCCGGACCACAGCCGGTGAATTGGCCGGTAAATCCGGCCGTTACGACGACGTATTCCCTGGTTTCGGTAACCGACGGCATCAATCCGGCCTGTGTTCAAGCTTTGAGCGGGTCTGTGACCGTGACCGTGAACACGCCGGTCATTGCCGGCACGGCTGCCGCTCCGGTGGAATATTGCGTCGGCGCCGCCCAATTAGTGCAATTGTCGACCTTACTCACCGGCGCTGATCCGGGCGGGCAATGGACGGAGACTTCCACAAAACCTTCCCTGTCCGGCGCGTTTCAGGCGGCTGCCGGCACTTTTCAAACAAACGGGCAAGCGGCGGGCACGTATACGTTCCGGTACACCATGCAGGCCGCGGCGCCTTGTATCAGCCAAAACGCCACCGTGACGGTGATCTTGCACGCTTTACCGGTGGCGGATGCCGGTGCGGACCAGACGATCACCTGCAATCAAGTGACAGTGACCCTGGGCGGCCCGGGCACCGGCGCCGGGACATATAGTTGGACGCAGCAGGGAAATCCCGTCGGCACTTCGGCGCAATTCAGTACCGGCAACGGTGGGACGTATACTTTGCTGGTGACGAATGCCGCCGGTTGCACCGCTACGGATGCGGTTACCGTAACGATAGACAATGTGGCGCCCGTAGCCAATCGGATCACCGTTCAACCCGTCGCGTGTTTCGGCGACCGGAACGGGCGGATTACCTTAGACTCCATCGTGAGCAGTCATCCGCCGGTATTGTTTTCACTCGATGGCGGGCCGTTTTCGCAGCAATCAGTATTTTTTCCTTTGACGCCGGGTACCTACACGGTGACCCTGCAGGATGCCAACGGCTGCGAATGGACCACGGGCGCTTTAGTGGTGAACCAGCCCCCGCTGTTGTCGGTAGATTTGGGCCCGACGATACAAGCCGGTTTGGGCGATTTGGTGCTTTTGGAAGCCCAGATCACGGCGCCGTTTTCTGCCCTTCAGTCGGTGACCTGGAACCCGGTATGGGACAGTCTGCATGCCGATACCCTGATTCAGCAATTCAAACCTTTGCAGAGCAGCCGGGTGGGTATCCAGCTGGTGGATACCAGCGGGTGCACCGCAAGTAGCAGCGTATTGGTGTTGGTCGACCGTTCCCGGAAGATATTTATCCCCAATATCATCAAACCGGGCAGCGCCCTGAACGACCGGCTGGTGGTGTACGGCGGGCCGGATGTGGAGGCCGTGGAATCATTCCGGATATACGATCGTTGGGGCGAGGAAATGTTTGTGGCAGCGGAATTTCAGCCAAACGATTCGAGCCAGGGCTGGGATGGCAGGTTCAAGGGGCAGGAAGTAGCGCCCGGGGTATATGTGTACTACGCCGTGGTGCGGTTTATTGATGGGGAAAGTGTGATTTTCCGGGGGGATGTGACGGTGTTTAGGTAAACATAAGGTGTCGATCCCGCCAGAATATCGTCACACGCGTCAAAAAACGCCCCTTAACCCATTTCAGGTACGGTATTTGTTTCCATCCATTTGGCCACTTGGCCGGAATGACCTATTATTGCCTGCTCAAACGTGCATAAGCCGTCATTTTGAAACCGCCTGCTCCAAAGGAAATGGAAAATAATCCGATTCTGAATTCGCCTTACCACGAACCGCGCTGGCACTACGCTACCGATTTGCAGGGCAATCTCAATTACGAGGACATCCGGAAAGACCGCCGGGTGTTCGATCCGAATTTGGGCGGATATTCCATGCCGGTGATGCGGCAGAAACAAGGTAGCCTGCTGGAAGTCAACGAATTTGCTACCGAATACGGCACCCACCTGATCAATTTGCTCCGCCAGGAAGTGGGCCGCTGGCGCAAAGCCGAATACCCCGATACCACCGGTGCTACCCGCGATCTGCTGCGCTACTGGTTTCTCAATCCCGAACGCCACGCCACCCGCAGCCTGTTTTTTGCCCAGCGCGAAGCCATCGAAACGGCTATCTGGCTCAACGAAGCCGCCTCCAAAAGCAACGCGGGCAACAACATTCTGAATAAACTGAAGGAGGCACAGGAAACCAGCGACGATTCACCCTTACCAAGGATATGTACGAAAATGGCCACCGGCACAGGCAAAACCGTCGTCATGGCCGCACTTATCCTGTACCACTATTTCAACCGGCAGGAATACCGGCAGGATACCCGCTTCTGCGATTATTTTCTGCTCGTAGCGCCCGGCATCACCATCAAAGACCGGCTCGGCGTCCTGTTTGTGGACAATACCACACACGACAAAAACAAAGCGAAGGACTATTACCGCGAACGCGACCTGGTGCCGCCCCGTTTTGAACGGCTGCTGGACGGGTTGAATGCCCGGCTCGTGATCACCAATTACCATGCCTTCGAACCGAAGACACTGCAAGGCAACAAACGCAGCGTGTTCGACGGCAAACTCGGCGCCGATGGCAAAAAACAGGAAGGCAAAGAAGAAATGATGCAGGTGATCAAACGCCTGCTGAAAAACTTCAAAAAAGGCAGCCGCCTGCTGGTGCTCAACGACGAAGCGCACCACTGCTACCTGCCCCGGGAAAAAGAAAAGGTCAAAACTGATACGCCGGCCGATGAAAACGCCAAAGAAGAAAACGAACGCGCCGCCGTCTGGTACACCGGTATCCGCGAAATAGCCAAACAGTTCCAACTGCGGGCCGTGTACGACCTCAGCGCTACGCCGTATTACCTGAGCGGCAGCGGCTACCCGCCCTACACGCTGTTCCCCTGGATCGTGAGCGATTTCGGACTAACCGACGCCATCGAAAGCGGCCTGGTGAAAATCCCCTTCCTGCCCGAACTCGACAACACCCAGGAACTCACGCCCGTGCTGCGCGACCTGTACGCGCACGTGAAAGACGAGTTGCCGAAAAAAGGCGCGGTTAAACAACGGGCGGAAGCCAAAAAAGAAGGCAAAGTGCTGGGCGAGGCGCCACCCAAACTCCCCATGATCGTACAAACCGCCCTCGACCAGTTTTTCAACCACTACAAACAATACGAAGCCGGGATGCGCGCAGCCGGCGAACGCGGGTCGGATATGTTCTCCGAGCCGCCGGTGTTTATCGCCGTGTGCAACAACACCAACGTCAGCAAGGAACTGTATAAACACATTGCCGGATACGAATACACCACGGAAAACGGCGAAACCGCCATCATGCCCGGCAAGTGCGACCTGTTCAATAATTATGAAGAATACGGCGGCCTCTGGCGTGCCAAACGCCGCCCGCCGACGCTACTGATCGATTCCGACGCCCTCGAAAACTCCAACCAGATCAACGACGATTTCAAAAAGGTATTCGCCCCGGAAATTGAAGCCTTCAAACGCGACTACCGCCAGCGCCACCTCGACAAAAGCGTGGAAAACCTCACCGACGCCGACATGCTGCGCGAAGTGGTGAACACCGTGGGCAAACGCGGCCAACTGGGTAGCCACATCCGCTGCGTGGTCAGCGTGAGCATGCTCACCGAAGGCTGGGACGCCAACACCGTCACCCACATCATGGGCCTGCGCGCCTTCGGCAGCCAGTTGCTCTGCGAACAGGTGGCCGGCCGCGCCCTGCGCCGCAAACAATATGTGCCCGTCCTGTACCACGAAACCGAAGTGGCCGGCAAACCCGTGTGGAAACCCGTGGCGCAAAAAGACGAGCACAAGTACAACCCCGAACACCTCGTGCTCAAATTCCCGCCGGAATACGCGCATATTATAGGTGTGCCGTTCAAATTATTCAAAGGCGGCGCCACAGAAGCGCCGGCGCCTGTGGACCATACTATCGTGAAAGCCCTGCCCGAGCGCCAGCAGGAACACGAAATTGTTTTTCCGAATCTCATCGGGTACAAATACGAACTCAACGGCGAAACCATCCACGCCGACTTTACCGGCCTGCAAAACTTTGAGGTGGAAGCCTGGAAAATACCCCTGCGCACCATCCTCGGCAGCGCCTTCACGGGCGATAAAGCCGAAATGCAGGTGAAAGACGCCCTCGAACACCGCGAACAGGAAATCTTTTACCGGCTTACGAGCAACTTGATCCGATACTATTTCAACGACTTTGAAACGGGCAGGCAATTCCACCTCTTCGGCCAACTGAAAAACATCGTGGCCGACTGGTACCGCGACAAAGTGGTGGTGCGCGGCGACACCGACGAGCAATGGAAAAAACTCGTGCTGCTCAAAGAAGAGAAATCCGTCTGCGACCATATCTACGAAGGTATCCGCCAGGGCCGCCGCAACCGGGGCGAAGAGCGCGTGCTGCCGGTGTTCAACCACTACAACCCCTTCGGCAGCACCAAATACATCCACGGCCTCACCACCAAACCCTGCTATGACACCGTCAAAAGCCACGTGAACGTGGTAGTGGCCGATACTGCCAGCGCCAACCCCGACGCCAACTTCTGGGAACATATCGCCGCCAAAACCCTCGAAGAACTCCCCGACGTGCAGTCGTACTTCAAAAACGCCTACTCCGATTTTCAAATACCCTACGTCGCCGACGGCAAAGACCGGCATTACAAACCCGACTTTATCATCCGCTGCCGGACGAAGGAGGGCCGCACCCTCATGCTGATCCTGGAGATCACCGGGGCGAACAAGCAGTACAAAACGGAAAAGAAACTGTACACGGAGACGTATTGGGTTCCCGCAGTGAATGCAGTGGCGGGAGTGTATCCGGAGTTGCGTGGGTGTGAGTGGCGGTTTTTGGAGGTGAGTGGGGATGTGCGGGATGTTAAACATACAATCATGCTAACTATAGCATAATTTTACTAGTTGTCACTACATAATTCGAGCATAATGGAAGGCCAGAAGAAGTTAAAATTTCGCATATCGACTGCGCTTAAAGATATAATTGGCAAGGACCTAATCACCAATGAGCAAATCGCTATTTTTGAATTGGTTAAGAATTCATTTGATGCTTATTCTCCCGAGGTTAATATTATTTTCCAAAATATTTTTTCAAGTCAAGCAAGAATTATTATAGAAGATTATGGCAAAGGCATGAGCCTAAGTGATATAGAGGCCAAATGGCTCTTTGTCGCATTTTCTGCTAAAAAAGATAATACTGAAGACAAGAATTATCGTTCAAATATAAACCGTAAACCGTATTATGCTGGAGCCAAAGGAATAGGTCGTTTTTCATGTGATAAACTTGGGAAAAAGCTTCGTTTAATAACTAAAAAAGAAAATAATAATGAAAAAGCCATAGTTGTTGAATTAAACTGGGAGGCTTTTGAGCAAAGCCAGTATGAGGAGTTTGCTAGTATTGAAATTAATCAATATTTTTTAGATGAGATGCCAAATAATACCAAGCATGGAACCATTTTGGAGATAAGTGACTTGCGAAACCCTGAGTTTTGGACCCGAAAGAATATTTTAGATTTGAAAAGATCATTATCTAAATTAATTAACCCATTTGATTCTACAAATGAAAATAGATATAAAATTAACATTGAAGCTAAAGACTTTATTATAGAAGACACTAACGAAGCTAATCCTGCAAGTAGGCTCAATGGGCCTGTTGTTAATACTATTTTGGGTCTTCTTGATATAAAAACGACAAAAATAACTTCATTTGTTTCAGAAGATGGCAAGGAAATAGAGACAGAACTTTCTGATAGTGGTGTATGGATATATAAAATACGAGAACGCAACATTTATCCTAAAATTCACAATTTAATAATAGAGTTATATTTCCTTAACCAATCGGCAAAGGCTAATTTTTCAAGAAAAATGGGAGTTAGACCTGCAGAATTTGGAAATATTTTTGTTTATAAAAATGGTTTTCGTGTATTTCCATATGGCGAGCCAGATCTTGACCCATTCGGATTAGATGTGCGTCAATCAAAAAGAATTGGCGACTACGTAGGTAATCGTGACCTAATAGGCCGGATAGAAATCTTTGGCGATAATTCTGAGTTTAAAGAAACCACAAGTAGAGGTGATGGGCTGATAAAAAATGAATCATACTATCAACTATATGATTTTTTTATCAATAAGACATTAGTCCGGTTAGAAAACTTTCGAAAAAATGTAACTCGTTTTGGATTTGATTTCGAATACCTATCTAATGCAAAAAACAATCCACTTAATGTTTTTAGATATTTGGCTAATGAATTTAATAATAATGAGATTATTGATGTTAAGCTCAATGATCAATTATTTGAAATCCTAAAAGAGGCAGATTCTAACATAAATAATACTCGAAATCTATTTCGCCGAATTCATGAAATCGCTAATGAAAAGGATAACTTAGAACTAAGAAGTTATTTAAATAAAATTGAGCAACAAATTGAGGAAACTATTCAATTTGCAAAAGAAACCGAATCAACAAATCAACAAATTGAAAAAGAATTAATTGAAAAAAACAGGGAAAATATATTTTTAAAATCAATCAGGTCAGATAAACAACTTGTTAGTCTTATGCACCATATTGGCGTTTTTTCTAACAATATTTCTCTTGACGTCGACTACTTACTGCATAAAATTTTAAAAGGTGATACTATCAACCTTGAAGAATTGCGCCTATTACTTGAGCAAATACGTTTAGAAAATCAAAAAATTTATACTGTTTCAAAAGTTGCCACTAGCGCAAATACCCGAATTAATGCCAATGAGCAAAAAATTGATTTGATAAAATTCATAGTTGACTATGTTGAAAATATTTCCAAACTTACAACAAATGGAGTGGCAATAAATGTTGTTTATGATATAAATAATTCTTTTGAAACTGTATTTAGACCTATTGAATTGATGATCGTAATAGATAATCTTATTAATAATTCGGAGAAGGCTAGATCCAAAAAAATTAATATTATTCTTGAAATAAAAGACATTAATACACTTCTAGTCCATTTTCAGGATGATGGTATAGGTATTTCAAAAGATAATGCGGATAAAATATTCGATTTTGGTTTTACAACTACTTCTGGCTCAGGTATTGGATTGAACCACGTGAAAGAAGTACTATCCAAGATTAATGCTAAAATCCAACTTAATCAGGACTCTCCAGATGGTGCTGAATTTCTTTTAACTTTTAAAAAATTAAACAAATGAATTTCCAAATTCTTATTTTTGAAGATGACAAACAACGTGCTGAAAAATTCGTACGTAATCTCCGCCAAAAATTACCAGATCATGATATAACATTTATTCATGAGGTCGATAATAAAAACTTAAAAAAAATTCTATCAATTCATAGCCATTCTTTAAATCTTATTTTAATTGACAGAGACTTGAATGGGGATATTATTGGGAAGGATGTAATTGAAGAGATCGTTCAAACGCTAGAAAGTGATCCATTACATGACGGATTACCCATGGTGTATTACAGTTCTAATCACCCTAAAGATATGCTTGAAGATGAATCTAGAGGTTACGGTATATACAAATGTTGTAATTTTAAAGACTTAGAGCATATTGTTATGAATATTATTAGAACTTAATTTAGTCAATCATAACACAAACCACATCTCAAACAACTACCACCTCAAAAGCCCTACACCGGATTATTAACCCTCAGCCCGGAAATATGTGAAAAGTCAGATACATTCCGGGTCTGAAATTCCAGATTGTGGAGGATGGCAGTGGCCGCATGAATGGAATCGCCGATCGACATTTTCCGGGCTTGCCGGTATTGGATAGCGAGGTCGATAATTTCTTTCGTAAGAGGCAGAACCGTTTTCTGAAGAAAAACACGTTCATAGTACGTTTTTTCGATGGCGGTCAGCCGATGAAAACCGAGCACTTCGAGCCTTGTGATTTCCGATACGAAGCAATCCGGATCAACCAGCAGTGGCAGCAGGTGCGCGTAAGCCGGTTGCGGAGCATAAATGAGGATATTGCTGTCGAGGAGTTTCATGTGGGAGTATCGTTTGGATCAATTACCACGACCGGGAAGCGGCCGGTCTTTGCGGCTCTCTTCAAAATCCCGGACAAACCCCTCAAAATCCTCCCGGGCAGGAAGACCTTTCAGGATAAACGCCTGATCGTCTTTTGCGGGCGCAGGTTTCTTTTTTTCGGAAGTGCGCTGGATGACACGGATATTGAGTCGCTCGAGCAAGGCGAGTAGCAGCTCCAAATCTTTATCTTGCGGCACTTCCAGAACGATACGTGTCATATACCTGATTTTTTCGTAATCAATACGATTTGAATTATTACGCCACAAAAATAAACAATTTTAGTCAACACATGCAATCCTACAAACACAAAGCCACCCGCCCCCTCATCCCCTCCAAAGAAGAGGCCGGCATGGAAGACGGTAACGAAACCGTCAGCCGGAAGTCCGTCACGGAACTGCCGCTGAACCCCGTCGTGACCCGCGGGCAGGACCCTGAATTGTTCTGGATGCATAAATATGCATAATCCGGCGCAAAGTGGACAGCCATAGCCGGTGAAAGTGAACAGTAAACTCAGGGTCAAAAGCGGCCATTTTTCCGGAGCAAACTGAACACTTTTTTCAGATTGAATTTGGATTAAAAATCCGGCGCAAAGTGAAC
>CAUJEY010000341.1 GCA_963169325.1 Bacteroidota bacterium | reverse complement strand
TGCGGCGTTGTCAAGCAGAAAACCGGCGCCCATCACCACCGCAGCGGCGGCCAGGCAAATCCCGGTCAGCAAACTGCCCTGTTTTTCATCGTCGGTCAGGGCGTGTTTGCCCAGGGGATGTAAACGGAGGACCAGGTTGGAAATCGGCCCTGCGATCCACGACGAATATACAAAAATGATGTACACAATAATCAGGGGCGTTAAATACGGCTCCAGGCCGGGATTGCTTTCCGATACGTACCGCACCAAACGAAATCCTACATAAGCCCCGATGATCACCAGCCACTGGTTCCCCTCCGACAGTTTATTCATCCACAGAAAATAACGCAGCACCACGCGGTAAAGCGGGTTTTTCGCCTTGATGGACTCTTTCAAACCCTCCTGTGCATGTTCGTTGTTCGGATTAAGGCGCAATGCCTCCAGAAACGATTTTTGCGCTTCCGCATAGTTGCCTTTTTCCACCGCCACCCAACCCTTGTTGGCGTGCGAGTAGGCGTTTTCCGGGTTTTTGTGCAGCGCCGAGTCCACGGTATCGCCGGCTTCGGCGGTACGGTTGAGTTTCACCAACACCATCGTCCGGAGATTGACCAAAGCCTCGTTGTCGGGCTCCAGTTCGAGGCCTCTTTCAATATTGTACAAGGCTAAATCCCAGCGACGCTCGTGAAATTCCAGTTGCGCCATCAGCTGGTATAAGCCCGCGGTATCGGGCGCCAGGTGCAGGGCAGATTGTACGGTTTCACGCGCTTTTGCCGTCTGATTATTGAATAAAAAGGCATAGCCTAATATAAAAAGATAGTAGGGTTCATCCGGCTCCCGGGCCACGGCTTGTTGCGCCGGCTGGAGCGCGTCGGCGTACTTATTCTGCTGAATAAGGCACCAGGCCAGCGAAGCGAGGGCGCCCGGATGTTCGGGCGATTCGGACAGGGCCTGGCGGATTTTCTTTTCCGCATCGGCCGGACGGTTAGTTTCCAGGAGCAGTTCTGCCTGTTTAAGGAGTTGGTCGATCATACGGTAATGATGAGTGATGAATGATAAATGATGAATCCCGAAACCGTTGTTTTACAATGGGTTGGGCAATCATTCTGCCTAACTTGTTTTTGCTTGGTACTTAGGGTTTAAGCCAGGCGTAATTATCGTTTTAGCTTTAAGTAATTGAGAATATCGTCGTACAGTCCGCCCTCGTTGGCAAACAGGGCGTAGTTTTTACCCGTGGTAAACCACTCTTTCGTGGTGGATTTTTGTTTGGCCGCAGCCGCGGCTAAATCCGAAGTGGTCAGCGGCGAAGGCACACCTTTCCGCATGGCTTCTTCCAGTTTGGCTTCGATGGCCACATCGATCAGCGCTTCCAGGTCGGCGCCGGAAAATTCGGGCGTTTTGCGGGCAATAGCGGCGTAGTCGATGGCTTCGGCCGGTTTGCCCTTCATTTTGATAGACAAAATAGATTCGCGGGCTGCTTCGTCGGGTGGTGGCACGAAGATTATACGGTCGAAACGGCCCGGGCGCCGAAACGCGGGGTCGAGGTGCCAGGGAGCGTTGGTGGCGGCCAGCACAAGTACGCCGTCGTTGTCGCCCTCCATGCCGTCCATTTCGAGCAGGAACTGGTTGATGAGTTGTTTGCCGGCGGAATGCCGCATGTCATTTCGGCTGGCGCCCAGGGCATCCACTTCGTCGAAGAAAAGCACGCAGGGTTTCAGGGAGCGGGCTTTTTCAAAAATGGCGTGCAGGTTTTTCTCCGAGTTGCCGATCCACATATCGAGGATATCGCTGATACCCACGGGAATGAAATTGGCGTTCACTTCGCCGGCCGTAGCGCGGGCCAGGTGGGTTTTGCCGCAACCCGGCGGGCCGTAAAGCAGAATACCGCCGCCGATTTTTTTGCCGTAGGCTTTATATAAATCGGCATGACGCAGCGGCTCGATGATTTTCAGACTGATTTCGCGCTTCACACTTTCCATACCGCCCACATCCTGAAAATTGATTTTGGGCCGCTCGATGTCGAGGACGCGGGTGTCGTCGCCCTGCGACGGGTCGCCATGTGCAGGCAGGCGCAGTTTTTCAGGCTGGCGCCCCTGTTGAAAGGCAAGATTGATCTCCGATTCCAGAAAAGCGTCCTTCAGGTTGGGGTCGAGGGCAACGGCGTTGTCATAGGCATCTTTGGCATCAGCAATCTGACCGGCCTGGTAAAGTAGTTTAGCATATAGCAACCACGCCCGTGGCGGTGGTGCGCCGCCGGCCGTGAGTTCCTCCACAATTACTAAGCCGAGGGAGGTCTTTTTTTGTTCGCAAAAAGCCGTGCCGAGTCCGATTTTGAGTTCGAGGTCGTGCGGGTTAATCTTTAACGCGTCTTTTAATTCAATTTCGGCCTCTTCCCAGCGACCGCGGCGCAGCAATTCGGCGCAGAGGTATTTGCGGAGTGGCAGGTTGTCGGGCGCTTGCCGGACGGCTTCCATAAGGGTTTGTAAATCATCCATATCGGCAAAAGTAAGGAAATTGTGTATTTTTGCGCCCTCTATTACTCACTTGTGGTCAATTTCAAACAATACCAATACTGCCGGCTGTTTTATATTGTTTGCCGAAAAACGCGCATTGGCAGATTCGTAAGTTACCTGTTCTATGGGGGCCAAATCGGCGCCCAGCAACTGGATCAGTTTTTTCTCAATAGACCCAGACGTATTTCTTAAGCCTGATTTAATTTCATTGATATTCAGCGCTTTTTTAGAATATATTAAGGCCATAACGTCTTTTCCCGTAGTATTATCCAGACGAATATGGTGGTTTTCGCCGGGAATAGCCACTTCATTTTTACTATAGGTAAGCGCAGGGCTGACGGTGGGATCATGCGGAAAAAGTTGAAAAATGGTGTTGGTATTGTCCCAGCCCAACAAATAAACAAAAGCCGGCTGAGTATTTTTAAGATACAATCGGAAACGCGAGCCGGATGGAAGCGCTTCCCGCAGGCGATAGGTTCTGCTGCCTTTGATTAAGCCGGCAGATATTTGTACGTTCTCCGTATTCATTATCCGCAATTCTCCGTTCAAATTGTAGGATACAGGCTTGGGGATCGGTTTCGGCTCAGGGTCGGGTATGGGGGCGGCGCCGCCCAGATTGAGCACTTCAAAGCCCTGGTAGATAAACCGGGCAAAATCGGTATACCGCATCCATATAAATCCGTTGTTTCCCCAGCTTTTGCCCCAACTGTTCAATATCTCAAAAGCGCCTCCGTATTTTTCATCATCATATCCCACCACACAAAGTGCATGCCGGCCGTGCCGTCGTCCATAAATTGGATCGCCCGGGTCTTCTGTTGGATTCCAAACACCTGCGGCGTCATCGAACGAATTGGGGCAAATCATAGAAATAACGACGGGATTGCCTTCCGACAGACTTTTTTTCACAGTCGTCACCTTGGTTTTGGCGGCATCACTTTCGCCGAATAATCGCACAAAACCCCTTATTTTGTATGCGGCAGCCTTGTCGAAGGTCGATCGTTGCGGATACCCGCCTGGGCATTCAGTCGGAAACTCCGAATTTTTAGGGACGCCGTAGCGCACCATGTTGTTCAACAGCTCGCTGGTGTATGCGCCCCAACAGGTTGTATTGTCGGTATTGGAAATCCGGTAAATAAAACCGGGAGAAAATACATTATTGGTGATCATTCCCTGATCCGTCCACTGGTGTTTTTGGGCTTCCAGTATCGTTCTGGCCGCGTAAGCGGTGGCAAAAGCGGCACAGGTGCCGTGAGCCTGATTACCGGGGTAAGGGGTAAATTGTTTCAGGGAATATCGCGGCCTGACATCGCGGTAAATTTCGTCTGTGAGCGTCGCCTTTTGAGCGATATCTTTGTATAAAGTGTCCGGCTCTTCAGGGAGGCCTCTGGGGAATCTTTGCCCAAACAAGGATATTGCGCCAAACAGGCACAGCCAGAAAACAGCTATTTTCATCTTGACTTATTTTTTATAGAAGATAAAACCGCCTCCTTCATGCCCGGTTTGCGGGATGAGGCCGAATTGGGGAATTTGATTATTGGGACTGTTTGCAATGACCGCCGTTTTAAAACTGAGATATAATTGTTCGGCGCTTAAACAGGACTGTGAATTATCGCGGAGGCGTTTAGTCAGGTACTCGATGAAGGTACTTTTGTCGGGAACCGATGTTTTTGCGCCACTGGTCATGGCACACCGGCTTTTGTTTTCTTCCAGTATTTCGCAGGCGCGCTGTTCGCTATTATCCCCTATGTCATCAGCCTCCCGCATAAAAAAGGAGCCACTGTAACAGGCATCAGAAACCAACAGGATATGCCTGGATTTAAAATTCCGGAGATAACTGTTTAATTCTGAGGAAGAAATCCAGTTGTATGCATTTGCTACGGCAGCATCAGCGGCAAGCCAATACCCCTCGTTGCCCTGCATTTTTCCGTGTCCGGCAAAAAAGATCAACAAATAATCTGATTCGGAAAGGGCGTTTTGCAGCTCCTGAACTTTTCTGACAATATCTTCTTTTTTGGGGTTCTTAAGTAAAAAGGCACTATGTGTATCAAAACTATAGCCGGATGTTAGTATGTCGCGAAGCCGGGTGGCATCCGAAACCGGATTTTCGAGGTCGGCTAGGCTGATATCTGTATAATCATTTATTCCAATAAACAAACCGTAATACTTTCCTTTGGTGACTACTGTTTTGTATCCATATCGAATCGTACGCGTTTCGGATTCGGTTGCTCCGGCTGAATTGGCAGCAACTATATAAATTGTATTGGCGCCACCGGCAAGTGGAATCTGAATATCAATGGTTTGCGCACAGTCGCCTTCTACCGAAAAGCCCCGGTCTTTATAAATTTGCCCGTTGAGATATACTTTCACGTATTGTAATCCTGTTTGAGAATATACACAGGCTTTGATATTGCAGGTAGCGGCGGAAACGGAAAGATCGCGTTGTACCGGGTTGTCCCAGGTAACAGATGGTTTAGTATCGTCGGATTTAATCAGAACATCATTGATCCACTCGCCGCTTTTTAAAACAGTTCCGGTACTGCCATATAATATACCTTTTCCGTGTCTTTTGGTATCGCTGAAAGCGCCGACGTATTTGGAGCCGTCGGCATAGTATAGGGTTCCTTGTTTCCAGGAATTATTCTCCCAGGTTCCCTGAAAACGGCAATTGGCGAAAGTGTTATGTGTGCTGTTGTAAGTAGCGTTTCCCTGTCCTTCTCTTTTATCATCCACCCAATTACCGCTATACGTTTTATCCTGCCAGTACATCGTTCCTTGTCCGTTTTTTTTATCATCCGACCAGTTGCCTTCAAACTTACTGCCGTCAGCCCAAACCAATACGCCGTTGCCGCTTCTTTTATCGTCAACCCATTTACCTGTGAAAGCAGAGCCGTCTGCCCAGGTGAAGGTACCGGAGTACCAGGTATTGTTTCGCCACTCCCCTTCAAATTTACATCCGGCGTAAGTGGAGTGATATTTTCCATATACGCAAGTTCCTCTACCCGACCGGCGTCCGCCGCTCCAATAACCGGTATATTTTCTCGAATCAGCTACCCATTTGTATGTGCCGTATCCATTTTCACAATCGCCGTTACACCAGTTTGTTCCGGTCAGTTCCAGCGTATGCCGGCTATTTCCCTCGGCATCAAAACGGTTAAACCTTTTCCATGTGTATTTGGTACCATTGTAGGGGTCGGATGAATTGGCCGAGAATGCGTCCTCCAGATCAACTAAAAAATTAGCGCAGGTTTTGCAATCATCATCCCCGTACCAAAAATTACCGTCGTCATCCTTGGCATAATAATAAAAATACCGGTGATAGGACAAATCATAATCGAATATGTTACCGGTTTCGCCCGGGGAAACAGGGAACCATCCCTTCGAATACCATTTGCCATCGGAGGGTACGTAATAACCGATTGATACATAAACTTTAAAAGGAGCGCTGTTTTTCAGGAATATTTGGGCTCGGATTGCATAAGGAATCAGGCACAGCAAAAACAAGGCAAGTTTCCACTTCATGATCTTTTGATTTAATTCCGGATAAGTAAATTTTACCAGTCTCAAAAATAGGTGCGCATTCATATTATGCAAAACCATTTTGAGAAAAAATTATCATAGCCGGCTTGTCTGCTGCACCTTCCCCTACCGCAACCGCCCCAACACATCCTTCATCCTTCTAATCGCCTCCCGCAACTGCGCTTCCGACGCCGCATAACTCAGCCGGAAACAATTGGGGTCGCCGAATGCCGAGCCCGACACCAGGCCGACATAGGAAGCAGACATTACATAATCGCAAAAATCATCGGCATTTTGAATAACGACCTGGCCGTCGGTTTTGCCAAAATAAGCGCTCACGTCGGGGAACACATAAAACGCGCCTTCCGGGTGATTGGCTTTGATACCGGGAATTTCTTCCAATAAAGACAGTACGATATCGCGGCGCTCGCGGAAGGCTTCGCGCATGGCATCGGTAGGGGCCATGTCGCTCATGAGGCCCACCGCACCGGCTTTCTGGCTGAAAGAGGCGGCGCCGCTGGTTACCTGGCCCTGAATTTTGGAGCAGGCATCGGCAATGAATTTGGGGGCGCCCATATAGCCCAGGCGCCAGCCGGTCATGGCAAAACCTTTGGCAAAGCCGTTCACGGTGATCGTGCGGTCTTTTACTTCGGGAAAACTGCCGATACTGACGTGTTCGTGGGTAAAATTGATGTATTCATAAATCTCATCGCTGACGACATACACCTGATCGTGCGGAGCCAGTGCCCGGGCGTAAGCCTGAAGTTCATTGCGGTCGAACACTGTGCCCGTTGGGTTGCAGGGCGAAGAAAAGAGCACAAATTTGGTGCGCGGGGTAATGGCTGCGGCCAATTGCTCGGGGGTAGGTTTGAAATCGTGTTCCACGTCGGCGTACACCGGTACCGGAACGCCGCCGGAGAGTTTTACAATTTCCCAGTACGATACCCAGTACGGCGCAAAAACGACCACTTCGTCGCCCGGGTCGAGCAACGCCTGACAAAGGTTGTAGATGGTCTGTTTCGCGCCATTGCTGACCACGATCTGTTCGGGCTTATAGTCCAGCCCGTTGTCGCGTTTGAATTTTTCACTGATCGCTTTGGTCAATTCGGGAAGGCCCGGTACGGGGGTATATTTCGTATAGCCGTCTTTCAGTGCCTGGTAAGCGGCTTCCTTGATATGGTTGGGGGTGTCGAAATCGGGTTCTCCCAGGCTCAGGCTGATCACATCGTGCCCCAAGGCGCGCAATTCGCGGGCCATGCGGGCCATTTTGAGCGTTTCGGATTCTGCGAGGTTCTGTACCCGTTGGGAAAGAACCGGTTGGGTTGTTGTCATGGATGGGTAGTGTGTTGAAAAAAAGCGGGCTTAGAAAGGGTACAAAGGTAAACATCGTGATGAAAACCACACTACGGGGATTTTTGGAAAAACTCACCGTGCCAGTACCGCCTTATCGTTATACAGCGGCAGGGAAGCGACGCGCCGTCCGATAATACGTCCGAGGCGCAGCCCTTCTTCGCAATCCATCCGGAAATGCACGCCCAAAGCCACGCGCGAAACAGCGTTTTCATACGCCATTTCGTCAAAAGACCGGTATTTACGCGCCTTGCCCACAAATTCCTTTCTGTTATTATGGGTACGGTCCATAAATTCGACATTGTCCCCGAAAAGATCGGTCAGCAATGCTGCGGCAGCCGCGCCCAGCGCCGAATGACCGGAAGGATAACCCGGGAAAGACGGGTTGTCGTGCAGCGGTTTCCAATCCGCCTGGATAGTCCGGTTGATGTAATCTTCCGGGCGCTCCCGGTTGAAACGGTACTTGGCTTCCCAACAAACCGCCATCGCGTCGTTCAGGCCTAAACCGAGTTTCAGGTACAACTCCAGCATCTCCGGCAGCGATATATCGGCTTTTTCGACCGCTTGGTTGGTAATGGCTAACCACCGGCCTGCCGGCGTAACGGTAAACCCAGGTACATCATCGCTCCACAGTTCTGCGATCCAATGATTTTCTTTCGACAACGGTTGCGACATGGTGAACACTTCCATCGCCTCGGCATAATAGGCTGAATTGGGGTGCTCGTCGTATTGCGCCGGCGGTTTGATTTCGAGCACGCCCGGCTGCACGACAAACGTCCGAACCCGCCCCCAATCCGGCAGCAAGGCCGGCATTGGGTGGCTGCCACCTGGTTGCCAACAACCCGGACATGCCGGGGGAACATAGTTCCGATCGTAATTGTACAAAAATGCGTCGTGTCCAACAGTGTCCGTCGCCGCCCAACGCCATACCGCCACGGCAACTCTTTTACCATAATTTGCTGATTTTCGGTACGTTTCCGAATCAGTCTGCCGGCGTAGCGCCCGGGCTTGTTCGGTTTCGAGTAGCTGAATTTTTTCCAGTAAATGCGGTGGAGCGGTGGGAAAAAACTGCCGGATAATTTCGGCATAAGCTGCATTCAGACTGGCCGGTATATAAAAAACAGTGGGCGCCCTTGAATATTGAAAATAGCCCGGACAATAATTTTGAATAGAAATGCAGCCTTTCAATCCGGGTCTTGCCGCCTCCCAGGCAGCACATCCTGTATACGCCAGCATAGATGCCGTTATAGGCGCGCGATATCCGGGTGTAAATTGCTCCAACTCCACCAACAAGCGGTTCCACTCCAGCGACAACGCACGCGCATCGCGAAACTCAGCCGATTCCGGCGCCCTCTCCGGGGTGCAGGAAAAGGTGATGACCAAAACACAAAACAGCAGCCATGCCGATTGCCTAAAAAATCGATATGCGGGTAGTTTCATAATCGGATTTTGGGCAAAGATAGGGGTTTAACGGGTTTAACGGGTTGAGCGGGTTGAGCGGGATTTTACATATATGGAGGCGGTTCTGTGGGAAAATTTGGGTCAGGGGGATTGCCGGAAGCATATTTATTACTTTTTAGCGGTTTTGCAAATCGCTGGCCACCTTTGGGGGTTGTGTTTAAATACTGGATGAGCCCCTGGAGAGCGGCGCCGGTACGCCATGCCAATTTGTCCAGTTCACGACGCTCCTCCTCGGTAATATATCCCCAATCAAGTGCGCGGTAGGCTTGTGAGCGCACTTCGCCGCTGGAACCTTTTGCAATACCCAGAAAGTAAACGAACTCGTTTTTATTACCTCGTTCGTGCCCCTCAGCGATGCAGTCCATGGCGGAACCAGAAGAAGCCTTAATTTGTTTTTTTAATTCCCAATCATGGCTAAACTTCTCATTATCAGTTAGCTTTTTAACTAACTTACACATTTCCCGCGCTATTTGCCAGGCTTCAATTTCTTCAAATTTTGTAAATTTCATAAGTCTTCAATCGATAATAATATCCAACCGATCAACCCGCTCAACCCGTTAAACCCGTTAACCCCCTATTCATTACACATTAAACCGGAAGTGCATAATATCGCCATCCTGCACTACATACTCTTTGCCTTCCACCGACATTTTACCCGCCTCTTTCACCTTCGCTTCGGAGCCTAAGGTGGTAAAATCCTCGTATTTAATTACTTCGGCGCGGATAAACCCTTTCTCGAAATCGGAGTGAATAACGCCCGCAGCCTCCGGGGCTTTGGCGCCGCGCCGTACCGTCCAGGCGCGTACTTCTTTTACACCGGCGGTGAAATACGTAATCAGGTTGAGCAGGGAGTAGCAGGCACGGATGAGCATGTTTTTTCCCGGTTCGGTCAAGCCCATCATTTCCAGGAATTCGGCGCGCTCTTCGGCCGATTCCAGATCGGCTATTTGGGCTTCGATGCCGGCGCAGATATAAATCACCTGGGCATCCTCACCGGCTACGGCGGCCCGCAGCGCATCGGCGTGGGCATTGCCCGCGTGTATCGAACCCTCGTCAACATTGCAGACATACAGGGTGGGCTTGGCCGTTAACAGCGACAATTCTTTGGTCACCAGAAGTTTGCCGTCCTCGTCTAATTCGGACAGGAGTGTACGGGCTGCCTGGCCGCTTTCCAGGTGTTTTTTCACCACCTGGAGTACTTCCATGGCTTTCAGATCGTCTTTACTGCCGACTTTAGCGGCACGGGCCACTTTTTCGAGGCGTTTTTCCACGGTTTCCAGGTCTTTCAGGCCCAGTTCAAAGTCTATAATTTCTTTGTCGCGCACAGGATTGACACTGCCATCTACGTGCACCACATTGTCGTCGTCGAAACAACGTATAACGTGAACGATGGCGTCCACTTCCCGGATATTGGCCAAAAACTGGTTGCCCAGGCCCTCGCCCTGGCTGGCGCCTTTGATCAAACCGGCAATATCCAGGATTTCCACCGTGGTAGGAACGGTTCGCTGCGGATTGACCAATTCGGCCAATTTGTCCATGCGCACATCGGGCACGGTAATCACACCGAGGTTTGGGTCCTTGGTAGCAAATGGATAATTGGCTGCCAGGGCTTTCCCGCTGGTGAGCGCATTAAAAAGTGTGGATTTTCCAACATTTGGCAAACCGACGATGCCGCATTGAAGAGCCATTTTATAGTTTTGAGTTTTGAGTATTGAGTTGTGAGTTATGAGTTGTGGGGGGCTTTGGCATAATGACAGGGTACGTCTAATTTACACTGTACAAATGACGCAATGACATAATGACGTCTTGACTAATATCCCACAGCCTGAAAGAATTTTTCCAGTTTATACGGGTCTAATTTTCCATTGGTGCGCACGCCACTGCAAATATCGAGGCCGAAGGGTTCTACGTTTTCGATGGCATCGCGGGCGTTTTCAGGGTTTAAACCGCCGGCGAGAAATACCGGTACGCCGGCCTGTTCGCGAATACGGCGGCTCAGTCGCCAGTCGTGTACACGACCGGTACCGCCGAGTTCTTTTACGCCGAGATTGGGATTGCCGCTGTCGAGCAGCAGGGCGTCGACCAGCGGCGCTGCTGCCAGGGCTTCCTCCACCGAAGACTCGTCGAGCACGTGTACCACCTGAACGATTTTTATCGCCGGCAAGGCAGCGCGAAGGGCGTCATATACATCAGGCGCAACCCGGTCTACGATTTGAACCGTATTCGTATTCACCCGTTGTTGGTGCTGAATAATACTTTCGGCATACGTTTCGCTGGTGAGCAGAAAAGTAGCAATACCCGGCGGAACAATCCTGGCAATGCCGGCGATAGTGTCATCAGAAATGACACCCGGCCCGCTGGGCATGTGCCCAACTAACCCCAACGCGGAAGCACCGGCCGATATAGCCTGTGCCGCCTCATCGCGGCTGCTGATACAACATATTTTAACCCTGGTTTTCATTACTAATCGAAAATACAAATACCTTCGGCAAAAGCGGGCGCAAAGGTAAGCCAACATTCCGGAAGTTTGCAGGAAGGATAAACCTTTATCCCGCACACCGCCAATGCCCTCAATTATTTTTTATGAACCACGTTGCCCATTGTTTTCTTTCATACTCAGATGAAGCGGTATTGTTCGGTAATTTCATCGGCGACTTTGTAAAAGGTAAATCCTGGCAGGATTTTCCGCCGGCCGTGCAAAAAGGTATCCTGTTGCACCGGGCAATCGATTCCTTCACCGATAACCATACAATAACGCGGACCAGTGCAGGCCGCATACGCGATTATACCGGCCGGTATGCCGCGCCGGTGGTGGATATTTTATACGATCACCTGCTCATCCGGCACTGGGATCGGTATGCCCCGGATTTACCATTTGACACTTTTGCCGAATGGGGGTATCAAAGTTTGGCCCGGATGGAGGCGGATATGCCCGAGATGTTGCGCCGGCGTTGGCCGCAAATGCAGGCCGGTCGTTTTTTGCACGGCTACGGCAGCCGGGAAGGCCTGGAATGGGTCTTGCACCAGTTTGCCAAACGACTGAACGGGCATTTGGATGCGACGGCGTTGTCGGTGTTCTTTTTCAATGAATTGGACACTTTTTCTGCCGATTTCAACGGATTTTTTCCGGATTTGGCCGCGTATGTCCGGGAGTTTCGCAACGCCGGAGTAGTCCAATCCAGACTTGCTTGACCCTAATTCGTGGAACTTAGGACCGATAAAAATGGGAGTTTGATGAAATTATTTAGAACATTGCACCAAAATCTAAACCCGTGCTCGTCCTCTCTTCCCTACATATTTATCCCGTCAAATCACTCGCCGGAATCGCCGTCCATTCAGCCCTGGTACAGCCCCGAGGACTGCAATACGACCGCCGCTGGATGCTAGTCGACGAGCAAGGCAGGTTTGTCAGTCAGCGTGAGGTGGCGGAACTGGCTTTACTGGGCACCGCTATCGAGCCGCCGTTTCTCGTCGTTTTTTCGAGAAAAAATCCTGCGCTCCGGGTAGAAATCCCGCTGGAGCCGCCGGCCGAAGCATTGGAGCCGCTGGCCGTGCAGGTTTGGGACGATCGCTGCGACGCCCTGCTGTTGCCGGGGGAGATCAATCGCTGGTTTTCCGATATGCTGGGGCACTCGTTGCGGTTAGTTTATATGCCCGATTCGACACGCCGGCCGACAGACGCGCATTATGCGCCAAACGGGACCGTCAGTTTTGCCGACGGCTATCCGTTCCTGCTCATCGGCCAGGCTTCGCTCGATGACCTGAACAGCCGGCTGGCTCAGCCACTGCCGATGAACCGTTTCCGGCCCAATTTTGTGGTCAGCGGTAGCGCCCCTTTTGAGGAAGACAACTGGACCGATTTTAATATCGGAGCAGTACAATTTCGCGGCGTAAAACCCTGTGCACGTTGTATAATCCCCACCACCGACCAGGATACCGCCCTTCGCGCCGCCGAGCCATTGAAAACATTGGCGACTTTCCGGCAACGGGGCCATAAAATTCTATTTGGGCAAAACGTCGTGTGGCCGAGTGAAAACGAAGAAAATGTAGTCTGTGTCGGGGATCGGGTAGTGGTGATCACATTGCACTGATAATCAATGTTGTTGGCGAGGACGCCAACAACGGCGTAAAATATTTTTAAACATATAGGCACATAGAACACTTAGTTTTTAAACATTTTATAATCAACAGACTATGTGTTCTATGTGCCTATGTGTTTAAAAATGCCTATGTGTTTAATAATATCTAATAGTGTGAGCGGCGACATCTTCTCCCATTTTTTCACAACTAAATAGTATGTTACGATGAAAACAGGTATCCAAATTCCGATTCATTTGCTTTTTGCAGCCATTTCGCTGCTATTAAGTGTCGGCGCTTTTGCCCAGAACAATACCATGTTTGTCAAAATAAAAGGCGCCAAACAGGGCGATTTCAAAGGCGATGTGTTTGAACGCGGCAAAGAAGGGCTGATCAAAGTGGTGTCTTACAGCCATGAAATCGTTTCGCCCCGCGATGCCGCTTCAGGCCAGGCGACAGGTAAACGCCAACACAAACCGATGGTGATCATCAAAGAAGTGGACAAAGCCACCCCGCAACTCTATGCCGCCCTCACCAACAATGAAGTGCTGACGGACGTCACCATGACCTTTTACCGGCCCAGTATGAAGGCCGCAGGCGCGGGCAGTGTGCAGTGGTACACCATCAAACTAACCAATGCGAGCATTGCCGGAATGAAATCCCGCGTCGACGACAAAGGACAGGTGCTGGAAGAATTATCGTTGGTCTATCAAAAAATTACCTGGACGTACACCGACGGCGGCGTGACACACGAAGACACCTGGAGCGCTCAAAATTGAGGTCTGCCGTATGGACACAACCACGCTGTTCCAACAATTGGACCGCCTCCACGACCGCGCACTGAAAGAACTGTTACTAAAAACCGGCATTGTCAAAAATTTTGATGCCGGTGAAGAATTGCTGCGCACGGGACAGTATATCAAGTTCGTGCCCATCGTATTAAAAGGCAGCCTCAAGGTGTTGCGGGAAGACGACTCCGGCCGCGAAATCCTGTTGTATTTTATCCGCCCCGGCGAATCCTGTATCATGACCCTGTTCGCCATCCGGCAAAACAGCCCGAGTTTAATAAAAGCGATAGTGGATGAATCGGTGGAGCTGTTATTGGTGCCCGTGGAAATTGTACACCGCGATTTAGTTCATCATCGCGACTGGCTGGATTTTACCTTCGCACTGTTTCAACAACGATATGAAGAATTGCTTGACATCGTCAACGACATTGCGTTCAACCGTGTAGATGAACGCCTGCTCGACTTGTTGCGCAACCGAAGCCGGCAAAATAAAAGCCGGGAAATCGTTGCTACGCACCAGCAAATCGCTGACGACCTGGGCACGGCCCGCGAAGTGATCACCCGTTTATTGAAAAAATTAGAAACGGAAGGTATTATTGAAACTGGACGAGGCAGAATCCGGCTGCTGCGCGATTTGTAGTTTTTTCTACCAAAATTTCCACCAGGGCCTTTCCTGTTCTGCTTCAGGGGATGGAAGGGGTGGCATTACCACATCCTTGAATACTTCTACAGTTTCCGTTTTTTTACGGGGCGAGTAACTTTTACGGGGCGCTCGCTGGAGCGTTTTGGCTAATTCCCGGACGCGGGCTTTCAAGGGTTCGCCTTTCACTGGATCGACCATGAAGACATAGTTGGCATAGCCCTCGATAGCAGCCAGTAAATTCGGCGTGTGGCCCCATTTTTTTCCCTGAGGCCCGTCTTTTTCAATTTGATGTAACAGGGCCCGGAACCGGCGCAACATTTTCCGGTCGATACCTGGTTTGTCGTTCACCACTATGCCGGTCACCTCTTTTCGGCGGCCGGTGCGCATCACCCGCGTTTTGTCGGGATGAAGCGTAAAGCCTTCGTTTTCAATAATTTGCTTTACAAAATTTAGCAGGAGATTCACTTTTTTCTCTCCTTCGCCGGTGGCGGAAAAGGTGAGGTCGTCGGCATAACGGGTGTAGGTAAATCCGAGTTTTTGGGCCAGGCCTTGCAGTCGTCGGTCCATTTTCCGGCATAGGATATTCGTGATGGCCGGACTGGTAGGGGCGCCTTGGGGCAAAAAACGTTCTCCGTTGGCGACATACCAATTTTCGCCGTCCAATTCCATTTCGTCGATATCGGGTTCGGTGCATAACAGACCGAGGATAGTGGCGGTAGATTCGGAGTATCCCAATTTGTGGAACACACCTTTTACCCGCGGGAAAGTGATGGTGGGAAAAAAGTTTTGCAGGTCCAGATTGATTACCACGCCGGCGGCCACATGCGGCCGGGCGTTGCTTACGATTGAACGCGCCGGCACAAAGCCATGCGCGGCGTCATGCAGGGCAACTTTATCGAGAATATGTTGCAAAACCCAGTATTGGGCGTCTTTCAGGCGGTACATCGGCGCCGATATCTGCCGGAAGCCGCCGGTTTTTTTCGGAATTTGGAAACGCTGGTAATGAGTAGTTCTGGATACGGCGCGCGAAAAACACAGAAAGCGCGGTTCGCCAACTTTAATTTTCATGGCGGCAGCAATGGCGGCGGCATCAGTGAGTACCGGTAAATCCGCCTGCATCAATAACGCGCTATCCGTGGCCGTATCATTCAAGCCGCCAGAAACACCTTCCCCCAGATAGACGATTTCTGTCTCTTTCCGTTTTTTCCAGTTTTCAGCGTGCAGTCGGGCCGCTTCTATGCGGCGTTTTTTAGTTTCCTCCCGTTTTTGGCGCGACTCGGCCATGCGCTGTTTGCGCATTTCTTTGAGCAATTGTTCGCGGTCCTCAACCCGGCGTTTTTCGGTCACCAAAGCATTGAGTTCCCGGTACAATTGGCTTTCCCGCGCCATAAATTGTTCCGGTAGCGACGGCTGTTCCTTGCTGTCGGGCCAGAAACCCAGGCGTTTCATATCCTGCAGTACAAAAGTTTCTCGGTTGATGCCGTTTTGGCGCAACAGATCATACAGCTCCTGTCGCGTTGCAGGGCGTGTGCCTTCCGGGAGATTGCTTTGTTCTGACATGATCAATAGAAAAAGGTAGTTCAGTACCAAACCTTCGTACAATCATAGGACAGGAACGCTCAACTCGACGCCGGTAGGCCTAGTACCGGGAGTCTGGAATTCCTGAATTCACACTGCCAGCCCCGGTACTAGGCCTACCGGCCATAGTGAAGAGCGAGCCTGTGATGCGAGAGTGGTCTGTGTGCATGGACGGCGAAACACCGCCCGGTTTGCAAGGTTTTTAATTTGGTAACTGAACTACCTGAAAGATTTTACAAAATTAAACAAATAATTTTAAGTACACTTTTATTCGCTAAAATATTTTTCACATGTCCCCTAATTCATCAGCCAGCGCGACCACCAGTTTTGGCGGTTGTGGGCGATGCGCAGGGCCAGTATGTGTTCGCAGGGGCCCATGCGCAGTTTGTTCTGGTGGTGAAACCAACACGTACAGTTCGCTTCTACCAAACGCTCATCGCGGTCAATCACGAGCGAAGGTTGTAGCAGCGTGTTTTTATCTTTTACCGTACCGTTTAATTTCAAACGGCCGTCGGGCAGCGATTGTGCTTGCACCGTTACGCGGTTGGCCTGTACAAATTCCTGTGCCTGACTTTCTCTTGGGTTATTGAAACGCAATGCCTCCAACGGAAGCGGGTCGCGGCTGAGTTCACGGAGGCGATAGGTTTTTTTGTTCAGGTCGTACATCACCAAACCGGCCTGGGTGTATGCGGACAGCGCGCCTTCCACAATCCGGGTTTCCAGGTTCAATCGTTGGGCCAGTTGTGCGGAAGGTTCTGTCCAGTTTTCCCGCAAAGCCTTGAATATCATTTCTTTGGTGCCGAGGTCGACTTCCAGGCGCGGAGCCATGAGGTCGAAATTTCCTGCCCGCGACCAGTCGTTGGAGGTCCAGCCCGACAAGCCGAGCGTGAAACTCTGATGACCCAGATCGGCGATAAAAAACGAAGGCATGCCATTACCCAGCAGGTGTACGGTGAGTTTTTGCATCACCGGAATGAGCCGTTCCAGGATCAGCAGCCGGCGGCGGCCCCACAGCCGGATTTCTTCGGCGGATTTGCCGTTGTAGATAGAGCGCCGGCATTTGATCCGGATGTCCCAGGGTTCAAACAGCAGTTCCACCGGCTGTCCGGGTTGCAGGATAAACCGCAGGGAACGTGGCCCGATTTTTTCCTTTTTCCGGCGCAGTATCTGACAGATATTAAACACGTCCATCGGATGTAAATCGAAGGAGTTGGCCGGCAGGGTCATTGCCGAACTGACCTGAAGAAAGCCGCGCACCCAGCTGTCAGGCAAATCGATTTTAACCTCGTTGTAGACGTCTTCGTTGGTCGTTTGTACCTGAAAACCGCTGGGGTCTACCACGAAATTCGTTTCCTTATATTCCCGTATTTTTTGAAATTCCTGGTACAAATCTGCGGAATAATCAATATTGGTGGTGCCACAGGCGAATTCGCCGATGTGTTTGAATACTTCATAACTACTGCCCAGACGGCCGTAGGTGGACTCGTCCTGGCTGAAACACTCGAAGAAAATTTCGTCGGGATGCACGGTGATCACCGGATCAAGTACAAACCAGATTTCCCGCTCTTTTTGATACAAATAGTTAAAGTATTTTTGCCGGGCATTGTAATACGGACTCATGATGGCGTCCCGGTTCTTACCGATCTCCTGCAATTCCTCCCGGATGGTTTTGATTTGTTCTTTTAATCCGGTCTGGTATTCGGCGCCGAATTCGGCCAACAGGGCTACTTCTTGTTGGGTGGCCCATTCTTTGTAGGCTGTTTTGTCTTTTGGCTTGAAACGCAGGTCTGAAATGACTACTCCGTGTAAAGCGGATATGGCTTCCCGGAAGGCAATACTTTTACCCAGTATGCCCCGGAAAAAAGTGGGCGGGCGCGATACATCGGGCGAAAAGGCCATATCGACTGCGCCGGCGGAACCGCTGACGGCGGTATTTCCATAAAATTTATAATCAAACAGCATGATCGAGGGTTTGAGCGGTTCGAACGGTGATCGGTTTGTGCACAAGCGGCGTCTCGATGCCGGGAAATTGTTGTTGCAAATCGCGTAAAATCCGGATACACGCTGCTTTATCGGCCACTGCCAGGGTAGCGCTTTGGCGGGTCAGAATACCGGCCACCAGGCGGGCCATGGCTTCGTTTTTTAGTCCTTCTGTCCGCAAAAAATGCAAAACCCTTGTTTTGGATACGCTGCCTTTGTTTACCTGGGAAAGTACCGTGATAAAATAGCCGCTGAGTTGCGCCATTCGTTCGGGTTGATCCGCGGCGTATTGCTCCAGATA
>CAUJEY010000340.1 GCA_963169325.1 Bacteroidota bacterium | reverse complement strand
GTCATCCTGAGCGCAAGCGAAGGATCTTGCGGTGGAAATGCCCGGAAAAATGGTTCCGTCAGGATCGGTGAAAGAAAGATTCTTCGGCTCCGCCTCAGAATGACAACGCGAAAACGGGTCATTTCCGTGCTATAAGATAACGTAGCAAAGTAGTATTAAGTAATAGGCGCCCTACTCGCTGTTAAAACAACTTTTACAATTCCACCACATCGTTTTACATTCATTTTGCCTGCGTAAAAGAGCGATACCCCCATCTTTCAACCTCATTCGCCAACAACTCCCTGCACATGAAAAAAATCGCCTGCTGGATGATCGTCCCGGCCTTTTTATCCGTCTGTTCATCGCCATCCAATAGCATCTCTGCCCCCAGCCAGAAAATGTCACCCGAAGCCAAATCTGCCGCTTTAAATACCGGCAAAGCCTTATACGCATCCTACGATTTCGGTCTAACCTGGACACCCTCCGGCGGCGAACTGCCCGACGACGCCAGTATCGAGGTTATGGAAAAAATGGGCGAACAACTGGCATTGGCTACTTCAAATTACGGACTGTTTATCGGGCACCCGGAAAAACCGGTATGGAAACGGGTAGGCCAGGACTTGCCCAATCAAAAAATTACGGCCCTTCATATTTCAGGCGCAGAGATGTACGCGGGTGTTTATGAGGCCGGCATTTTTGTCAGCAAAGACGAGGGCGCTACCTGGACTTCCCTGAATAAAGGATTGCTGGACCTCAGTGTAAGATCGATCCTGAAGGTAAAGGGCACATTGCTGGTGGGCACGAACACCGGCATATTTCGCCTCGAACAGGGGCAAACCCGCTGGCAGAAAATATTCAGCGAAGGCCAGGTGACCAGCCTGAAAACGGCGGTCGGCAAAATCGTTGGCGGAACTAATCTGGGCGGAATTTTCTCCGAAGACGGCGGCAATAACTGGCGCTGGATCATCAAAAAAGGCGCCCTGCACAACATCTCGATCCTGTCGGACAAGATTATAGCAATGGAAATTTCCGGCGATTTGCGCATCTCCGCCGATTGGGGCAAAACCTGGGAACTGGTCAACTATTTTCCCCGCCAATATTCATATATTTATGAAGCGGCCGAGGCAGCCGGCTATTTTGTCTTCAGCAATAATTACGGCGTACACCACTCGGAAGACGGCGGAAAAACCTGGGCATTGGTGTTTCCCAACGAAGAAACCGTTTTTTATGATTTCCAGGTATTCGGCCAAACGATATACGCCGGCACGCGGGGCTGGAACGAGCGGCGGGGTAAATCAAGGTTTTAAATATTATCGCCCGAACCGCCCCAACCTGTCCTTATACATCCGTCCCACCGGTATTCGTTTTCCGGCTACTTTCACTTCCGAACCGCTAAAAGATTGCACCTTGCCGGTTGCGATGATGTACGACTTGTGCACCCGGAGGAAGTGCTCTTCAGGCAGTTTTTCCTCCAGGTAGGAGAGGCGCTCGTAAGTGACCATAGGGCCGGCCGCAGTGAACACTTTGACATAATCGCCCAGCCCTTCGATGTATAAAATATCTTTCAGCCACACTTTTTGTTGCTCGCGGTCGACGCGGAAAAAGAGGTAGGCCTGTTCAAATGTATCCGGCGGCGGCGGCTGAATAGGCGCCTGGGTGGTTTGCCGCTGATAATATTTGCCGATTGCTTTCAGAAAGCGGTCGAACTGGATGGGTTTTACCAAATAATCCAGTACGTCGTAATCGTAACTTTCCACGGCATAGTCGCGGTAGGCAGTAGTAAGGATAACCGGCGGCGGGTTTTTCAGGCTTTTCAGGAGTTCCAACCCGGTGAGACGGGGCATGCGGATATCGAGAAACATCAGTTCGACCTGTTGGCGCTGGAGCACGCCGAAGGCATCCACGGCGGAGTCGCAGTGTGCCACCAGTGCCAAATCGGGTACTTTTTCGATGTACAATTTGAGCAGTTCGGCGGCTAAGGGCTCGTCTTCGACAATCAGGCAATGGATCATAGCGGTATCGAAAGTACGGACAAAAAGGATTCCTTGCCGCGCAGGATTTTTAGTTCGTGATTTCCGGGGAACAAGGCGTCCAGCCGGTTTTCCAGGTTGCTCAGGCCGAGGCCCGAGGCTTCATTTTTCACAGGCGTTTCCGGCGCCGGCTCGGGCATGCTGTTTTCCACCTTACACACCAGGTGATCGTCGCGCCGGGACACATCTACACGAATCCAGCCTTTGCCCGCCGGTGCAATGCCGTGTTTGATGGCGTTTTCCACCAGGGGCAGCAGCAGGAGCGGTGGCGCCATAGCATCTTTCAGGGCGCCGTAAACATTGACGGAAATATCCAGTTTTTCGCCGTAACGAATGCGTTCGAGGTTGACGTAATCGCGGATATAGTCCAGCTCTTTTTCCACCCGGATCATGGATTTACGGCTGTCGTAAAGCATATAACTGAGCAATTGGGCCAGGCGGTAAATCATTTCGCCGGTACGGGGGTGATTGTTTTGCGCGAGGTAATAGATGTTGTTCAGCGTATTAAAAATGAAATGCGGCTCCACCTGCGATTTCAGCAGTTCCAGTTCGGCTTCCACTTTTTCACGTTTGGCCTGTTCAATAAGCCGTTGCTGACGCGTCCACAACCGGAAAAAATAAGCCATGACCACGATACTGGCCTGCAAGACGGGCGAGACGATGCTGCCCAGTACATAACGGGGTTTCCAATAGGAAATCCAGGACGCGACATTGGAAATATGTGTATCCAGCATCGGGATATACAACAGCCAGGTGTACAGTGCATGTTTGAGCAAGCCGGCCAACAGGATGAAGCCTGTAATACCCAAAGCCAGGCGCCGGTAGCGGCCGGTAAACCAATTCTCCCGGAACCACCAGATAGACGAATAAGCCAGTGCCGCCGCCGATACAAAATTGATACTCGCCACCTTGAAAAAATGCTCACTATCCACTTTCCCCACCCGTCCGCTGATGGCCAGCCAGTCGAACAGGAAAAAGAGCAACCAATAGATGCCGTGCCCGGCAACGATATACCACGTTTGTTTATTCATCGCAACGAAAATAGGCTTTCCCGGCGATTTGCCGGTACCTCCTTTCGGTCAACGGCGGCTTTTTTTCGGTCAACGGCACAATAAGCATTTTCCACCCGGCGAACGGCTTTTTTTCGCGTTTTTCGGCGTTGAACGGGTGTTTTTGCCGTGTATCGAAACGGTGATACACCTCACCGAAACGAACTTGCCAGGCGTGGCAATTGCCGCTTGTTTTGTGCCATCAAATGACAATTACACAAAGAATTTTAACCAAAAACAATTGAAAACTATGCCAACGCCATTAGAAATTTTGCTCGACCCCATTTCGCTTTCCATTATTGCAATGTACGCCTTGCTGATGATCGTCGAAGCGCTCTTCCCGGCCCGACAATTACCGGCAGTCAAATACTGGATACCCCGGGGCATTGCCGCTTTTATTATCTACTTCTATTTATCCAGCTATCTCCCGCTGCTATGGGCTGCATATTTGCCTGCTACACCGCTGGTCAATCTGTCGGAAACCGGTGTCGGCGCAGGCGCCATCGCGGGGGTATTACTCTATGAATTCGGCATGTATGTATGGCACAGAGCCATGCACTCCAGCGATTTTTTGTGGCGGGTTTTTCACCAGATGCACCATAGCGCAGAGCGGCTGGATACTTACGGCGCGTTTTATTTCAGCCCGCTCGATATGGTCGGCTGGACGGCGCTCGGGACTGTTTGTTTCTCGGTCATTATGGGACTGAATCCACAATCTGTCACCGTCATATTATTAGTCACCAACTTTTTCAGCATTTTCCAGCACGCCAATATCAATACCCCCCGCTGGCTGGGCTACATCATACAGCGTCCTGAAAGTCACGGCCACCACCACGCACAGCGTATTCACAAGCATAACTATTCCGATCTGCCCCTTTTCGATATCCTGTTCGGCACCTTTTACAATCCGGAGACTTTTGAGCACGAGGCCGGATTTTACAACGGCGCTTCCAGTCGGGTCATAGATATGCTGTTGTTCAAAGACATTAGCAAGGAAGGGGAATAGCGACTTGCTGAATTGGGCAATCAGGTGGGTAAATGGACGGTAGAAAACCACTTGAAGCCGTTGTATTAGGCCGGGAATTGAATAACCACCTTAGTACATTGTACAAAACACTTGGGTAGATTACTATGGAATGACACGGCAATTGAATTGAAGATTCCTGATTTTTCCAGGTCTAAAGAACCGGATTAAGCCTCGGATTCATTCCAAAAACTATTTTTTCGTTAAATAACTAAATTTTAGTTTGAAAACTAAAATTTAGTTATATCTTTGTGTGCACCAAAACGTAAAGTTTATCATGAAACGTTTGACACACAAAGAAGAAGAGGTAATGACCATCCTCTGGCGACTGGAAAAGGCTTTTATCAATGACATCCTGAATGAGATGGAGGAGCCGAAGCCGCCTTATAATACGGTATCCTCCATCGTGCGAAAATTGGTTACCGAAGGTTTGATCGGGTACGAAGCTTTCGGCAAAACGCACCGCTATTTTCCTGTACTAAAAAAGGAAGATTACCGCGCCAATGCGTTCCGGCGCCTGATGGACAGTTACTTCGGCGGCTCGCCTTCCGCCCTGTTGTCGTATTTCGTCCGGGAAGAAAACCTGCGGCCGGAAGACCTCGATAAACTGCTCGGTGAAATCAAAAAACGCGACGAATAGATGACTGCCGTTCAATATCTCCTCGAATCGGCCTTTTGCCTGGCCTGCTTGTATGCTTTTTACTGGCTTGCGCTTCGCCGCCAAACTTTTTTCCAGTGGAACCGTGCTTACCTGCTCCTGGCTCCTGTTTTTGCCTTACTGGCGCCGGCTCTGACCATCCGGCTCGACAAACCCGCGCAACCTGAGGCGGCTGCCGCCCCCCTGGATTGGCCGGTTTTGGTGGAACAGATACAGTCGGCGCCGCGCGCTGTGCAGGTCGCCCTGGGACAAGCTGTGTGGACTTTATCCTTAGGCGAATTGCTGTGGTGGATCTACCTAAATATTGCTGCGATACTCGGCCTGCTTTTATTAATCCGGTCTGCTTCACTGGCCATATTTATTCGCCGGTGCCGGCTCGACCGGCAGCAGGGTATTACGCTGGCTACCGGACCGGCCGGCACGCCCCTGTCCTCTTTTTTCGGGTTTGTATTCTGGCACCCACCGGCTGCAAACGCTGCGGACAGGGACCTGATGCTGGAACACGAGCTGGTACACGTGCGGCAATGGCACAGCCTCGATTTGTTGTGGATTGAAGCCCTGATCGTATTGCAATGGTTTAACCCGCTGTTGTACGCCTATCGCCGCAGCCTGCGGGCAGTACACGAGTATATTGCCGATGAACAGGTCGTGCGGCACACCCAACGGCGATACGAGTATGCCCATTTGCTGGTACAAAGTCAAAGTGCCCCCGGCGCGCCATCCGGATTAGTCAACACCTTTCACTCACTGATAAAAAGCCGTTTAGTCATGCTAGCCAAACATCCTTCGCACCCGCTCCATCGTTTCCACTACTTGTCAGGCCTGTTGTTGTGTCTTGGCCTGATGGGTTTGTTCTCCTTTCGCTTGGTAGAAAATATGCCGGCTTTTTCTCCACTGCATACCGCCATTGAATCGGCGGAGCAATATGTGGGCGAACTCCGCGAAGTGACTGTTTTAGCCGAAAAAAGCGTTGCGACGGAGCGTACGCCGTACATTTTTTACTGGGGCGCTCACGCCTGTTATATTGAAAAAAATACGGCCTCTGGCCAATATAGTGGCACCCTGGAACTTAAACCGGCCGAATTCCGGCAATCCGTCAGCCGGGAGCCGCGTATGTGGAATGGCCAAACGATGGAAACAATCGTATCCTTCAATTTGAACAAGCTGCAGGTGAACAGCGATTTCAACCGCCCGGAAGTATATAGTGTATGCCGTAAATCGCTGCATGACTTTGCGTATACGATTCAGCCGGGCGACAAGATTCGTTTGACCCGTTTATTGTTGCCAAACGGCAAAGAAGCAACGGTCAATCTGCTATTTGACGCAGCTCCGGCAGGTTTTGGCCCCACTGCTCCAACCGAAATTATTTGGTCGGAGCCGGGGAACAACACCATTTCAGGCTTCCTGATCGAAGGGGGCATTGGTAAAAATACGGTGTCGGACCCTGGCAACGTGACCGGTTCAGGCAGCCGGTGGGGTTATTTTACCTGGGGCAAATATCTGAATACAAGAATAAACGACCGGGGTTTTTACACGGCGGGTGAGTTTCTGGACATGATCGAATCGGCGCCGCAGCATTACCAGGCAAACGGAGAACCATCGCTTATCACCAAATGTCCGGTCGTGTTGTTGCCGCTCCGCAACGGCGACGCCGTGGAGATAAACATCACCAACGACCGAAATAATGCCGCCATCTACGCCGAACATAAAAAGCACCTGCAAGAACTGTTTAAAAACGAGCTCAGCCAAAATGTAATAATATATGTGGATGTAGAAGTGCCCGGGTTTACCCCTATTTCAGGCGGTGTGATCCGAATTGTGGAAGACAATCATCCGGCGCTGAATTTGCGCCGCCAGGATTTGCACAAATTCACCTTCGAGTGGGGCGCTTTTGCCCGGGCCGAACCGCAGAAATACGGCCGTGCCTTCCCGAATCAGCACGGGGAACTGATTTCAATTGACAATGCCTCCCTGAAGTCAACCCAATTACCCGTTGATGAAATTAAACAACTGCTCGACCTGACTCCGCACCTGTGGGAAGACGATGCATTACTGAATGATTTAAGTTTCCGCGTACAATACAAGGGCCTTAGCACCGAGTATCAGGGCTATGGCGGTTTGCCGGCCGGTTTTAAACGCAACCTGAGGGAAACCCTCCGCATCGGCGACACCCTGACACTCACCAATTTCATCGCTTCCGGCCGGTACCTGACCCGGCACACCCTGGAAATCATTGCCGGCAAAAACGACCCCAAACCTGTTCGTTCCGCCGGAAATGAATCCGCAGCGCGCCAGGTGGTTCGCCTGAGTGTCAGCCCAAATCCTGCACACGACCACGCAACGGTGAATATCATGTTGCCCGAATCCGGACAAGGCTCGTTCACCGTGACCGATGCGATGGGAGTAACCCGGTTTTCGCTGCAAACGGACTTCCGCTCCGGGTACACGCCTTTCCGGCTTCCGCTGGAAAAAATTGATGCCAAAGGGGTGTTGTACCTCCGGTTGGACATGCCTTACGGGAGCGGACAGGCGGTTTTGGTGGTGGAATGAAAATGCGACCAATCTCCCGCAGATGCCGCAGATTTTCGCAGATTATTTTTACGCGTTGTCAAAATAAAAATCTGCGTTGATCTGCGAAATCTGCGGGAGACCAAATAATCGTCGCAAGAAACCTTCTGCGAGAATTTTTGCGGTAATCTCTTTTTTATAGATTTGCCATAAATTTAAAAGAGACAAATGTTCACCGGCATCATCGAATCACTCGGCATCGTTCAAAAAATTGAAAAAGACCGTTCCAACGTACATTTCACCATTGCGTCTTCCATCAGTAGCGAATTGAAGGTCGATCAAAGCGTGAGCCACAACGGCGTTTGCCTCACCGTTGTGGAAACCGGCGAGTTGCCGCCCGCGCTGCGCAGTGCGTTCTCCGCATTTCACAAAGTAACCGCCGTGGAAGAAACCCTTCGACGCAGCAATTTGGGCGCCTGGGAGACCGGAACATTGGTCAACCTGGAGCGCTGCCTGCCCATCGGCGGCCGTCTCGACGGCCACATGGTGCAAGGGCATGTGGATGCGGTGGCGACCTGCGTGGAAGTACTGGAAACCGGCGGTTCCTGGCGCTACACCTTTCGGTATCAACCTTCGCCGGAGCATATTTTGGTGGACAAAGGTTCGGTTTGCCTCAACGGTGTGAGCCTGACCGTGGTAGAGCCCCGCGACGATTTGTTTTCCGTGGCCATTATTCCCTACACCTGGGAGCATACCAATTTCAAAACCCTGAAAGCTGGCGATCCGGCAAATATTGAATTCGATATTATTGGAAAATATATTTCAAGGTATCTTTCGCTGTATAAGTGAAAACAATCAGTGCGCAGTACCAGCTGGGCTTTACGCCGGATTTTTGTACCGGGTGCAGTTTTGAATATTTACCACTTTAGTACACGGCAGATCACTTTAGCCGATTTAGACTAAGAGCGTGTTTAAATTTTAGTGCTGGAGCGAGGGCGAGCAAATTTTATTTCTATTGAGGCAAAATTTGCAGCCGTAGCCGGGTGCCTACGGCGAAAATTTTAACGAAGAGAGAAATAAAATTGGCCGTCCGTAGCCCAG
>CAUJEY010000339.1 GCA_963169325.1 Bacteroidota bacterium | reverse complement strand
TTCCACCATTTGCTTTTCGGGATTTGCGGGTCGCGGGCCTGCCACTTGGGGTCGCTTTTGCGTCGCGCACCGGAGCGCAACCCCGCCACATCGTCTTCAAAACTGCCGCCCCGTACGGTGCGGGAGTGTTTTTTCAGGGGCAAAATAAGCGGATTGACGGACATGGAATCGAGGCGCTGGAAATAATCGGGCACATAAAAATCGAGGCACCATTCCATGGCGTTTCCGTGCATATCGTACAGGCCCCAGGGATTCGGTTTTTTCGTGCCGACTTTTTGGTAAGCGCCGCTGCTGTTGTCGTAAAACCACGCGTATTCGGGTGCAAGGGCCGGATCGTCGCCCCAAGACCAGGCGGTGGCAGTACCGGCCCGGCAAGCGTATTCCCATTCGGCCTCGGTGGGCAGGCGGTAGAAGTCGCCGGTTTTGTCGGACAGCCACTGACAATAGCGCAGCGCCGCCTGCTGGGTCATGGTGGTGGCCGGGTAGCCGCCCGTTTTACCGCGGCCATAGGTGAAGTCGAAATAGGGTGGGGTGGGGCGGGCTATGGCATCGGCTTTGAAATCCGGTGTTACGGCGGTGTCGGTGTCTAAGTGTTTGAACCGGAACAACGAGAAAACGTCGTAAGTGACTTCGTGTACACCGATCCAGAAACTATCCAGCGTGACTTTGCGCGTTGTATTGGCGCTGTCGCTGCCCATCAGAAAAGCGCCGCCGGGCAGCAGGGCTAACTGGAAAGATTGGTTGGAGCCGGGGATATGCACGGTGTCGGTGCGCATTTGGGCGAATGCCCGGGGGAGCGCGAAAAGGGAAACGAGGAAAAAGATAAAAAGGAAACGCCGCATCCGGTGAAGAATTTAAACCGGGGTACAAGGTAAAGCAGACGGGGCATTTTTGCCTGCTTCTCTGATCTTTTTGTGGGAACAATGACTTGTCCTTTACCGAATATCGATCACCACATTCTTCAACACCCTTGGGGCAGTATCGCCAGGGCATTTAGCCAGGATGTGAGAAAAAACGTAGACATCGCCGCTACCTGCGTTTTGAACGATCTGCTGAGCGGAACTGCCATAGCGGGCGCCGGTATTTTCCGCTCGTTCCACCTTGTTGTCTTTGCTGATTCGAACTATTGAATAGGACACCACCTCGCACCGGAGATCAAAGCCGCAGCAATTAATCGAAGCGGCCATACCACCCTGGGCTTTAAACTCCCCATTCCCCATTTGAGAACCATCCCGGTGTTGGGCACCCACCAACGCTTCTACTGGCCCGATAGGGACAACCCTGTACCGAAAACTGGTATCTCCTTTAGCCGTTTTGACGGTGAGTTTGAGCCCCCCTGGTGATTTTGGATTAATATAAAAATGTCCGTTGTTCCCCGTGATGGTGCATCCGGTTGCCGTGATTTGATCGAGGGAAACGGCCTTTTCTTGTTGAACCAACACCGTAATGGGGTTATCTACACCCGCATACAGTTGATTGCATTGATCAACCTGAATGGCGACTACAGGTCCCGTTTGGTGGTTAACGGGATTAAGAAATAAGAGTAATAATGCGCTGAGCGAGGGGAAGAGGAATTTCTGAGTCATAGAACCAATTCCGGTTGGTGAGATATTAAAGGTCACGTTCGTCGATTCCGGCGCCTTCGCAAATCCAGGTTTTGAGTTGGACGAAACCGGGGGCTTTTTTCTGTTTGAGAAGGCCGAGGAAATTTTTTACGCGCTCATTATGCTTTACGTCCTGTCTTTTGCATTCATTTTTAAACTCTTTGAGTTTACTAAAACCATAGTTGGCGGGATTAATCTCTTTTTTATCTGCATTTTCATAAATCCAACTTTCCAAAACCGGACAAATAACAAGTACTGTGTGATTTCCACGGATATATTTTTTAATACCGTGCCGTTCTTGAATCAGTTTAAAACTATCCAACATCTTCTCACTCCTCCCTCTATCCGAATCAATGATACCGACTACTTTTTGGTTGGGCCGGCTTTGATTTACTGTTTTGAGAACGTGAGAAATGTTGCTATTCAGGGCATGGTTGGGGCGTTTAAACCCAAGCATTTCAACCAGCAATGTATCAGCATAGCATTCTGGTACGACCTGATAATGATGGTTCATGCGGGGATAAAATGATCAAGATTTAAAAATATATCAACTCCAAAGTCGAGCATTTCTCGAATTTCTTCATCCGAAAGCCTGCGAGCATGGGTTTCATAATTTTCAAACCAGGTTACAAATAAAGCCACGTCTTTGGTTTCTTGAAGAATAGGAGTTAGCAGGTAGGGGTTATGTGTAGTGATAAAATACTGGTTTCCGCCCTCATCATCCACAATTTGTTGTGCCAGTTGATAGACATACGGCATGTAGGAATGAGACTCTGGCTCCTCAAAAAGCAACACTGAGTCACGATTGGACATGATGGCGGCAAGGTGAAAAATGTATCGTTGGAACGTATCCGGAACGAGGTGCATAGGGAAACTCAGAAGGGAGGTTTCTGTTCTTTGCACTACTGACATTTGCTGGCGATCGATGTCCAGTAAAAACTCAAGCCCATTTGGTTTTAAAAATTGCTGGATTTCTGCGCGTAAATCTTTATTGCCTTGAGCAATCAGGTAAAAATTTTCTCCATGAGGTGGTTGCAAAAAAAGGCCTCGTTCCTGATATGAATCCAACGATTGAAATTCGTATTTTTTAACAGGACTTGGGTGTTCGTTATCCTTGATGTCTCTTTCTAATACCCTTCCTTCCAATGAAAGACCAAAATCAATTGAAGTAATGAATCTTTGCCAATTGTCTTTTTCCTCAGGTGGAGGTGATGATATATAGAATTTGAATTTACTATCGCCCCAAGAAGTTGCCCGAAGCTCAGCAATAGTTTCATCGGCCATTATGCTGATCCTTTCGCGATAGTCAAAATTGTTAAATAACTGGGGCATTGTTTTATACCGAATAAATCCATCCATAAATTTCTGTCCTGAATACCCCGCCCCCAACAGCGAAATCGCCTCCAAAATATTCGACTTTCCCGCATTTGGCTTTCCAATAAAAATATTGATCCGGTCACATTCGAGCGACAAGTCACGAATGGATTTAAAATTTTTGATTTGAAGATTTTGGATGAGCCGGCTCATATTTTTAAATTAAACTGCGCTAAATGGGGTTTAACTTAGTCATTAATATACTTATTTACACACGAAAATACGATTAACTCCTCAGTTGTACAAATGCATGTGTGATTTTCCATATTTGCAAATAGTTTACGCACTGCGTCAACTATTTAGCCTCAGGATAAAGGCCAAATGGAACTTTATTTGCGCTGGTTAGAAAAACACGAAATGGTGGAGGGAGAAAACATTCCTATTGGGCTGATACTCTGTTCCGGCAAATCTGACGAGCATATCGAGTTGCTAATGTTGGATCAGGGCAATATTCGGGTAGCACAATACCTGACAGAATTGCCACCCAGGGAAGTACTGCAAAATAAACTTCACGCTGCAATTGCAAAAGCCAGAGCACGACATAAAAAATAAAAGCCAAGCCCTCAATTATACAAATACATACTCCTGTTCCTTTCCAACTCCCTGAAATACGGGTCCTTCAAATCCTTGATAAAATAAATCGCCTCACCCGTACTTTTCATTTCCGGTCCCAGGCGTTTGTCCACATTCTGGAACTTATCGAAGGAGAACACCGGGATTTTGATGGCGTAGCCTTTCATGTTGTTCGACATGTCGAAATCCTTGAGTTTATGGGTGCCAAGCATCACTTTCGTCGCAATGTTGAGGTAAGGTACCCCGTAGGCTTTGGCGATGAAAGGTGTAGTGCGTGACGCGCGCGGATTGGCTTCGATGACGTACACCTGGTCGTCTTTGATGGCAAACTGGATGTTGATCAGGCCCTTGATGTTGAGCGCCCGGGCGATGCGCTCAGCGTATTCTTCCATCTGGTGTACCACGATCGGACCGAGGCTGTAGTGTGGCAGCACCGCCGAGGAATCACCGGAGTGGATGCCGGCGGGTTCGATGTGTTCCATGAGGCCCATGATGTGGAAGTCTTCGCCGTCGAAAATAGCATCTACTTCGGCCTCTTTGGCGCGTTCGAGGAACTGGTCGATGATCACCCGGTTGTCGGGCTGGTGTTTGAAGATGCTGAGCACCTGGCGCTCGAGTTCGTTGTCGTTGATCACGATTTTCATACGCTGGCCGCCGAGCACGTAGGAGGGCCGCACGAGCAGCGGGTAGGGTATCCTGCGGGCAATGTCGAGTGCCGCATCCACGTCGGCGGCCACGCCGTATTTGGGATAGGGGATGTCGAGGTCTTTCAGCAGGTCGGAGAAGCGGCCGCGGTCTTCGGCGATGTCCATGTCGTTGAAGGATGTTCCGATGATATTCCAGCCTTTTTTATGGAGGTCTTCGGCGAGTTTAAGCGCCGTTTGGCCGCCTAACTGCACAATGACGCCGTCGGGTTTTTCGTGTTCGAGTATTTCTTCGAGGTGTTCCCAGTACACGGGCTCGAAATAGAGTTTGTCGGAAATATCAAAGTCAGTGCTCACAGTTTCGGGGTTGCAGTTGACCATGATGGCCTCGTAGCCGACTTCGCGAATGGCCAGTACGCCATGTACGCAGCAGTAATCGAACTCGATGCCCTGCCCGATGCGGTTGGGGCCGGAGCCGAGCACTACGATTTTTTTCTTATCAGAAACGATGCTCTCGTTGCGCGAATCGAAGGTGGAGTAAAAATAATTGGTCTTGCTCTCGAACTCGGCGGCGCAGGTATCCACCATTTTAAACACCCGGCGGATATCGCGTTTTTTGCGTTCGGCGGTCACAAATTTTTCGTCCACACGCAGCAGCCAGGCGATTTGCGCGTCGGAGTAACCGTTCTTTTTCAGGTCGATAAAAAAATCGGTGGGAATATCCTCCGGCACGTTGTAGCGCAGTAGTTGTTCTTCCATTTTTACCAGGTTTTTGATCTGGCCGATAAACCATGGATCGATGCCGGTGAACTTCTGCACGGTTTTGGCGGGGATGCCAAGGCGCAGGGCGTCCTTTACGCGGTAGATGCGGTCGTCGGACACTTTTTCCAGGCGCTCCATAATGTCGTCGACGCGCAGCCACTCTTTTTTGTCGGCGCCCAGGCCGGTGCGGTTGTTTTCCTGGCTCTGACAGGCTTTTTGCAGCGCTTCGGTAAACGATCGCCCGATGGCCATCACCTCGCCTACGGATTTCATCTGAAGCCCGAGGCGGTGGTCGGCGCCGTGGAATTTGTCGAAATTCCAGCGCGGCATTTTTACTATAACATAGTCGAGCGTCGGCTCGAAGTAAGCCGAGGTCGTTTTGGTGATCTGGTTTTTCAACTCGTCTAAGTGGTACCCGATGGCGAGTTTTGCGGCGATTTTAGCAATCGGATAACCGGTGGCTTTACTCGCCAACGCAGAAGAGCGCGACACGCGCGGGTTGATTTCCACGGCGATCAGTTCCTCTGTTTCAGGATTTTGGGCAAACTGTACGTTGCAGCCGCCGGCAAAGTTGCCCAGCGCGCGCATCATGGTGATGGCGTCGTTGCGCATGTGCTGATAGGCCGTATCAGAAAGCGTCATGGCAGGGGCTACGGTGATGGAGTCGCCAGTGTGAATACCCATCGGGTCGAGATTTTCGACCGTGCATATGATGACCACATTGTTGTTGGCGTCGCGCAGGAGTTCCAACTCGAATTCTTTCCAGCCGAATACGGCTTTCTCCACCAGTACCTCGTGTGTGGGCGAAGCGGCGAGGCCGCGTTTGAGGGCTTCGTCAAAGTCTTCATCCTTCATCACAAAGCCGCCACCCGTGCCGCCGAGGGTATACGAAGGGCGGATAACCAGCGGGAAACCAATTTTTTGCGCTGCTTCTTTGCCTTCCAGGTAGGAATTGGCGATAAAAGACGGCGCCACGGACATGCCGAGTTCAATAACCAGTTTTTTAAAGGCATCGCGGTTTTCCGTCAGTTCGATGGCTGCTGTATCCACGCCGATCATTCGCACGCCGTAGCTTTCCCAGATGCCCATTTTTTCGCATTCGATGGCGAGGTTGAGGGCCGTTTGGCCACCCATGGTGGGCAATACCGCGTCTATTTTCGGTAGGTCGAGATTTTCCTGGTGTTCCTGCAATATCTGCTCGATACTCTCCGGCGTCAGTGGGCGCAGGTAGATGTAGTCGGCCGTCACCGGGTCGGTCATGATGGTGGCCGGGTTGGAGTTGATGAGGGCGACTTTGATACCTTCTTCACGCAGGGAGCGACTGGCCTGGGAGCCGGAATAGTCAAATTCGCAAGCCTGGCCGATGACGATGGGGCCGGAGCCGATGATGAGGATGGACTGTAAGGATGTATCTCTTGGCATGATGATAAAGGTTTCCGGTTTGAGGGTTTCTGGTTTGAGGGTTTCTAGTTGTAGGGTTAAAAAAATGCCGGAAACTGGTTCAAAAAACCAGATTCCGGCATAACCGAATTGAAGTACGAGCGTGTTCGTTTTTTCATTTCGGGGGGCAAAGGTAAGAAAGCCCGGCCCTTTCTCAAGGACTTTTATTTTATACTGAAGTTTTTTTTCTGCATCGCTAATGTCTCTGCTTCCTTTGTGCCGGACGCAGCACTAGGGCCGCACCCGGCGGTAAACAACCCTAAAAAAAGGCCGGGCCATTCTTCCGAAAGACGTCTTTCCTGGAAGCGGCCCGGCCTAAACACACTGGAGCAATGCCCCGGGTGCCATTGGTTTTTAATATCTTTAAAAATCCCGTGCCAGTGTAGAGGGGTGCGGCGAAAGATTTACGCGTGTGTTGGAACTTGTTTGGTTTTCGGGTGCGGGGGGTACGGGTATTGTTAGGTGAAGGAGGAAAAGGTTACCGGTGGGAGGGGTATAATTGTGAGAAAATTTTTATTCAGACCATTTTGACCCGTTCCGGCAACAAAAAACTCGCTGATGTTGGCACATCAGCGAGTTATGGAGTAGTGCCGCGTCCGGCATAGCCTTTCAGGTAATGTGGGCGCCTCACCTAAAAATCAAACTACCATTCGCAACAGATACGCCGCCGGACTTGATCACGTAAAAATAAAGTCCCTCCGGCATGCTGTTGCGGTACAAGACGGCGGTATTGCCGGCTGCACGGATTTGTTGCGCCATTTTTCCCTGCGCGTCGTACAGCAAGAGATCAAAACCGTTTTCAGCATTATTTACGACAAACGAAATCTGGTCGCTGGCAGGATTTGGAAACGCGAGTACTTCCACTGGTTTGCCATTCAGATCGGTGGTCGAAACCGACCCGGTGAGGTATATGGTTCCGATTTTATTTCGTACCGTGTTTGTATTCACAGGCGGATTAAAATCGAAATAAATACTCGCCTGGTTTGGGATCAGCGTACCGGTGGAATTGCCGCGTTTTTGTTTGATCGTAAATTGTACAAACCCATGACTGGCCGGTTCGTTGGTCGTACTATCGGGCAAAAGAATATCGCGGAAAATGAATTTCAATACCCCTGTGCCGGAGAGTTCCAGTACAAAAGGATGGCTGGAGGCTCCCAACTGTATCGTAGCCGGGTCCAGGTGCGAGGCAATTGTATCGATAAGCACGATGGTAAACGCCGTATCGTTTCCGGTATTTTGGAAGCGGATTTTGTAGGTCAGATCGGTCGTTGCGGTGATAAAACCCTGGTCGGAAGCCCCTGCCGGGTGTACTGCTTTATCATTGGGGTCGTAGGCCGCACGAATTTGCTGGCAATCAATGGCGATATAAGGCGCCTCTTCGTCGTCCGGGTAAGCCGTGAAAAAATCGTTTATCGGGCCGGGGGCCGGCGGCAAACCTGCCGTATTACACAGATTCACGGCGGCAGTCGTAAAGGTTTTAAACGGATGGTCTGCCGGTTGTTGCGCGTTGATACGCTGCGAAAGGCCGTTGACCGGGATTTTCCAGGTAGCGATTTCCTGACTGTTCAGTTGTATCATACCGCCATCGCGCATAATAATATCTTCTATAACCAAAAAGGGAACCGCCTGCTGCATATTCGCATTGCCGATATTTTGAAGTTTTAACTCTACGGTATCTGAACCGATGCAAGTGGCGCTTGCTTTTAACTCCGCCCCGTTCCAGTTGTTAACGGGCACGCAGGTGGTATCCGGATAAATATGGGCTTCCACGCACAGGGTTTGGCCGATAAAGGTGCTGTCGCATCCCACATTGACAGTAACCTGAAATTGCCCGCATTCCAGCACGCCGACATTGCCTACCGGGAACGTATAGGTATTGCCGTTTACCGTACTCCAGGGTATATTGGAACCGGTAACCGTCAATTCCGGTGGAAAATTGACTTCAAGGTAGGCATCCTGGGCATCAACAGTGCCATGGTTGCAATACGACAGGTAGTATTCGGTATCAAAACAACGGCGTAAAATTGGCGCTGAGACATCGACGGTCAAATAAGGGCAGTAAATAAAGGGCTTGATAAAAAAGTCCTGGGTTCCATTCGGATTAGCGCCGCTGAGGTTTACCAATTCGCCGTTGGGCGAACAAACCGGGGCGTCGAAATAAGGCGAAGGCGGGGTGTAACTCAACAGGTAGGGAACAGTATCCGTCTCAATAAAAAATTGGCCTTGCGGGTTGGTATAGCCGTACAAAACTTCCCCGGTAATGGTATTTTCTGCCGCCAGGACGATGCCGGCTAGGGTCGTATCGCTGCTGTCGAATACGCAGTTTTCGTTATAGTCCACGTAAATATGCCCCTGGATACTTCCCGGTAAAGCGGCGAGTTTGATAATCCAGAAATCCAGTTGGCCGTTGTTTTCGCCGACATCGCCTGAAGGGAATTCGGAAACGCCGGCGATAACAAAACCATTGTCGGTTGTTTGCCGCACGGACAGGGCTTGTTCGATACCGATACCGCCGTACTTTTCTTCCCACTGGAGGTAACCGGAGGGGTCGAGCCGGAGTATCCAGGCTTCATCGATGTTCGTGCCGCCCATATTATTCTTTGGGGTACGGCTCAGTCCGCCCAGGATAAAACCGCCGTCGATGTTTTGATCGATGGAGAACACTTCGTCGTAACTGAACCCGCCGTACACGCGCCCCCATTGGATATTGCCCGAAGCATCTGTTTTAAGCACCCAGGCGTCGCTAATGCCATAGTTTAAACCTACGTCGCCGTTATTCGAAAAAGAATATCCTGCTATCACATAGCCACCGTCGGCAGTCTGTTGAATTTCTTCGGCAAAATCCGCATCGCTGCCGCCATAGTTGTGTTGCCACTGAATATCGCCGCTGTTATTTAATTTGAGCACCCAGTAATCGCGGTTGCCGTTATTGCCGCCCACATCGCCGTTACCCGATTCTGAACGCCCGGCCACCACATACCCCCCGTCGGTAGTCACTTCAACGGAGGTGGCAACGTCCGCCTGGCTGCCGCCGTAATTTCGTTTCCATTGTATGGCGCCGCCGGCATCCAATTTGAGCACCCAGTAATCGGAATTTCCCTTATTTCCACTCACGTCGCCATTGACGGATGCGGAAAACCCGGCCACGATATAACCGCCATCGCCTGTCTGCCGGACGGAATAAGCGACATCATTGGCAGAGCCGCCGTATGTTTTTTCCCATTCCAGGTTTCCGGCGGCATCTAATTTGAAGACCCAGAAATCCCGGAGACCCTTGTTTACCCCCACATCCCCGTCGGCCGATTGCGAATGCCCGGCTACAATGTAACCGCCGTCTGCGGTTTGCCGGATGTCTTCGGCCCGATCATGGCCGCTGCCGCCGTAGTTTTGCTCCCATTGCAGGTTGCCGGTGGCATCTGTTTTAATAATCCATACGTCTTCACCGCCGTTATTACCGCCTACATCGCCGTCGCCGGATGTCGTATAGCCGGCCGCCACATAGCCGCCGTCCGCTGTTTGCATAATGGCGTTCGGCTGATCCCAAACGCTCCCGCCGTAACTTTTTTCCCAATCGATTCTGGACTGGGCCCCGGCGCCGAGCGCCAGTAACAGGTTTAGTAAAATGATCGTACTTCTCATGGTCGGAAAATGTGTTTACTGATTTAATATCACAAAGGTGCATCTGCAACAGGTCGGCATAAAATACATTTTTTGGTATTTGTTAGATGATTTTAAAAATTTTACGACAATCTAAAAAATAAAAACTGTATGTTTTGCACAAAAATTTATGCTAAATGCGGTTTTTAATTCTTTATTTTGTTAGATGAAAACCTTCAAAGCATTAGCGATACTCACCCAAATGGATGAAAAAGAACGGGAGGCCTTTCGCCAGTTCCTGGGTCTTACCCTGTTCAACCGGGAGCAATACGTTGTTGCGTTGTACGATTTGGTGGGCCAAAACCTGCAAAACCCGCCCGATAATGCCGCCATTTTTACACAATTATACCCCGGAGAAACCTTCAACGACGGGCGTATCCGTTACCTGAAGGCACAATTGTACACCCTGTTGCGGAAATTTATTTTTCTGAAACAACCAGAAACCCTTTTTGAAGATGTGGCGGTATCGCGTTACCTGCGGGAGAAAAAACTGGAAGACCTGTACCGGAAAGAGCAAAACAAACTTCAGACCGACGGGCAGGTGCAGGTGTTTACCGACAGCGTATCCTACCTGCACCGGTATTTTTTAGCCTTTGAGTGGCATAATTTTCACACCAAAACGAACCGTATTGCCACAGAATACCTGGAACGGTTGGATATGAGCCTCGACGTGTTTTTTATCATCGAAAAATTAAAACTGGCTTGCACGGCATTCAATCTTCAACGCCTGTACAATGTGCAGGCGGAAACAAGCCTGCTCGAACCGCTTTTGCAGCATATCGAGACGCAACATCTGTTCGAAAAACACTTGCTGGTGGGGGTATATTACAATGCGTATAAAATGCTCTTGAGCAATGACCGGGTGTTTTATTACCAATTAAAATCCAATCTGCTGGAAAAAGACCGGAACTATCCGGTGGATGAAATAAAAGATGCCTACTTATTAGCCATGAATTTTTGTATTCAGGAGATCAATAATGGCAATGCCGGTTTTTACAAGGAAGCCTTTTATTTATACGAACAGGGAATCCAGAAACTTATTTTACTGGAAAACGGCTATTTAAGCCCGATTACCTATTCAAATGCCATTACTATTGCGCTTCGCGGCAAGGATTATGACGGCGCCCGGGAGTTTATAGAAACCTATAAAAAAAATCTGCAAGGCGGCGAACAGGAGGGTTATTATTTTTTTAACTTATCCAAATACTACTTTGAAACCGGAAATTTTGAAAAAGTGATTGAGTTGTATTACCAAAGCAATATCAAAGAGTTGATCCTGAACATCCAGATACGTATCATTCAGATAAAGGCGTTCTATGAAAAGAATGAAACAGGCCTTTGCCAAAACCTTATAGACAATCTCCAGCAATTACTTTCCAGGAAAGGTATATTAGCCTATCATAAAGAAAATTACAATAATTTTTGTAAAATGTTTAAACAATTGCTTGCAGTAAATGAATTTGACAAAAGTGCCCGGCAAACATTTATTGACCGGACGAATAGTTTGTCGCCCTTGACGGAAAAGGGATGGTTGATTGAAAAAATATTGAAGTAGAAAATGCCCTTTACCCCCGCACCCGCAACACGATCTGCGTTTCCTCCCGGTACAAATTCTCTTCATGATTATACCGTACCGTGAGGGAAATTCGATTTGCCGGAATGCCCAGTTTGGTCAGGTATAGCCGGAGCGTAGCGAGTTTAAGGACGCCGATTTGTTCGAGCGAAACTTCGGAATAATCCGCCAGGGCAACTTGCCGCGTGGCGCGTTCGCCGGATTTATGGTCGATCAGCGTATAGGATATCACGCTGCTTTCCAGATCGGCGGAATAGAGTAACCCTGGTTTGTACTCCAGCGTACTTTTGTCTTCCTGGAGTTCGGTGACCAGATCAACTGCATCAAGTTGGATGCCCTGTTTTTTCAAATCAGCGATCTGGCTGCTCAGGTTGGTGGCGAGATTGCGTATTTCGGGCGTCAAAGCGTACGCTTCTTCATCATCGGGAAAGCGATAGGTCAACGTAGCCTGGCCGGGGTTGGCGCTGGTTTGTAGGGGGAACAAGTCGGTGGGGTTGCCGGATTGGCTTTGCAGACGGGTACTGAACAATTCCTGCACACAGGCGGCATCGCCGCTTCGGATGCAGGCAAATTCGCTGATCTCCGGCCGCAGGGCGGTGCATTGTTGAGCCAGGTCGCGTTGGCGGGCGTTCAGGTTGTTTAAATTATCGACGGCCTGGCGGCTCCATTCACCCATAGCGGCCAGGTTGCTTCGGGTTTCATCGGAAATATCCTCCGCCTGAATCTCCGCATTCCGGACGATTTTTTCCGCTTCGAGGCGTTTGGCTTCCAGCATATTGGCGGAAGAGCGCAGGTTATTGATTTCCCGTTCGGTTTGGGTCAGCAGGGCGGCGCACTGGTCGGCAGCCGTGGCCCGTTGGCGGAGGTCTCGTGCCGCGGCGCTACTCCCGATAGCGTTTCCGATCGCATCCTGTTGTGTGCGCAGGGAAGAAACCCGGACATCGAGTATGCTGGCGATTTCTTTTGCTTCCCGGTAGGGGTCTTCCAGCAAGTCCGCCTTGGGCCGGCGCCGGTCGAGGGTATAGCCCGCGCCGATTTCGAAGGTCGTGCCCAACGAGGGGTGCATTTCCGCGGCAAAATTGATGCGGGTGTTTCTGGCGGGCGCTACGCCGACTTGCAGGTGAACGCCGCCGCCGTTGCTGCGCATGCCGGCGCCAACCATGAGCCGGTTGTCTTTTAAAAAATAGGCATTCAGGTTAAAATCAAAAACGCCTGCTTTGAGCGGACGCGGGCCGGAGAGCGCGCGAAACGCCACATTGGGCTCTATGGCAAAGCCGGTTGCCTGTATCCGGAACCGGCTATTGACCAACAAGTGCGGGATCATATCATAGACGATCTCGTCTGTCGTGCTGCCGGTAGATTCCCGGATTGAAATGTCGCTGCTGAATAACTGTGTGGCCGCTGCATCGAGGGCAAAAAAGGAGCCGGCCGGAAGCCGGTACTCAAAGGTCAGTCCGGGGCCGCCGTCGAAGCGCGCGGCATTCACCCGATTGTCCAGCAGGTTTAAATCCTGCATATCGCTGATGCGTACGCCGTTGAAGTCGAAATTTTGATTCAGATATCCGACCGCTGCGCCCAAAGACAGGCGAATCTGATTGTTTTGAACCAGATGGTAGGCAAAAAAACCGCTTAATTGAAACCGGTTAAGCACGTGGGCTTTATCGCCAAGCAATTGTACCGCCAGTCCGATCCGTTCATTCAGAAAAGAAGAGGCGTCTGCATGCAATAAATAGCTGCTGGGACGCACGGAAGCGTCTAATTGCTGAAACTGGTTGCGGTAGACCAATGCGATTTCACCGCCGTCGGCGGCGCCCTGGCCGGCCGGGTTAAACAGGCGCGGATTCCAGGTGTAATGGTTCAGAAACGGCGTTTGTTGCGCCGGCAAAAGGGTTGCCGTTGCTATAAGGCCGATCAATATCGGTAGAAGGGTATATATGCGCATGCCGGATTATTTTATGGACAGGATAGAACAGTTATGAAGCGTCATTTTATTGCCGTCTTAATATGGTAACGGCTCCGTTAATATCGCCGCCGTTCGGCTTGGTTATGACGTAATAATAGACGCCATCGGGATAGTCATAGGCGTTAAAGGGCGTCGCCAAAGTACTGCTGTACACTTTAGCGCCATTGCGGGAGAACAAGGTCAGTTGATACGCCTCCGGGTTTTGGATATCGTCGGTCAAGACGATGCCCCAGATATCGTTCAGGCCATCGCCGTTGGGGGTGATTAGTTCGGGGATAAAAATACCGTCCGTCGATTTGGGAAGCACCTCTACCAGTACTTCCGCCCGGTCGCTGGTACAACCCTGGTTTTTTGCGTAGAAATAATACAAAACCGTGCCCGGTGTTCGCCCTTCAATCAGACTAAAAAGTTGATCCTGAACGGGGCCTCCCCCCAGCGGCGGCATATCCCGGACATTTGCCGTTGTGGTGATCCAGATCATTTCGTCGGCGCCGGCATGGCAATCCAGACTGAGGCGACCGCCATTTTCGACCGTGAGGGTTAAGTCAGCACAAAGTACCTCCGGTATGGGTATCCGGACGATTGCTTTCGACGCCGAATTGGTGCAACCGTTGTCCGTAGCAGTCACAGTTACCGTGTACCAATTATCGCCGTCCGTAGCCGGCGTTGCGTTGTACACGTTGCCCGCGGTGTTGTCGTCCCATTTGTATAGCCCGGATTCCTGGGCAGTGGCGATGAGGTTTACACTCTCGCCGGCACAAACAGTGTCGCGGATGGATTGAATGGATAAGATGGGTTTGGTCACATCTTTGGTAATCGTCGTGGCACGGGTGCCCTGGCAGCCATTCAGCGCTGCCGTTGCCGTGACACTGTACACGCCGGGCAAATCCACATTGATTTCAGGGCTGGTTGCTCCTGTCGACCAGAGGTAGGTAAAACCGGAAGGATCGGAAGAGAGGTTTGCCGTCGCTTTTAACAGGATGGAAGAGAACCGGCAATCCAATTGCCCGTTGTCCGGTGTTTTCGAAACGTCGATGCTAACGATCTGAATATCACCCAGTACAACGGTAGCTGCAGCCGTAGCGGTGCAACCGTTATCTTTCCGGCTGACGACGACTGTGTAGGTCCCCGGCGCGCCGACCACCGGATTAGGTGTATTAGCACCGCTATTGATCACGCCATTGTTCGAGGCCGTCCAGGCGTATTCAATATTGGCCGGGTTGCCTCCGAAGTTGCCGATATCGATACCTTTTATTTCTTGTGTACAGGAGTTTAATTTTTGCGTATCCGGTATTACGGCCACTTTAGGCAATTGCGGCGGACTCACGGTGATAATACTCGATGCTATGCATCCACCGGGGCCTGTCAGGGTGTATTGATATGTTGCGGCCTGGGTGACTGTAAATGTATTATTGGTTGCCCCGATTATTATGACGAATTCATTGTTAACCAATCGCGCCCATTGTGTTTTAAAACTATTGTTCGGCGGCGGCGTGCCGGTTAGTGTTATGCTGCTGTTTGGGAAACAATCCAGAATGGGCGGAGTAGGGTTTGTGGTAATCGATACGGCAAAGCTGGTATCCTGGATATATTCGATATCAAAACTATGCGAGATCGTGCAATTATTGCAGGGGCTGCCGCCTGTAGCACAATTGGTGGCCGTGACGGTGAACAGAAAATTGCCTTCGCCGAGATTGGGCAGGTCGTTCAGTAATTTAAAAGAGTTATCCGCCTTGTTGTACACCATAATATAGATAGATCCTTTGTGCATCAGTGTAGCAATCATCTGCACTGTATTTTCAAAGTACGACTCCATATTAAAGTGGAAATCCACGATAATAGAAAAATTATTGACTGATTTTGTACAGGCCAGATTTATCGTTTCTCCATTATTTGGAAAATCAATATTGCCGCCGGGGCTGACAATAATTTTTGATTGCGCAGTTTTGATACTGAAACAATCCTGTCCGTACAGACTGGTACAAAGGAATAGGTAAACCACTCCTGCCAATAACCGGTTTATCAGACTGTTTTTACCTGTATTCACGCTGGTCGTTTTTTAAAAAATATGAGTCAATCATTTTTTCTTTCTTCTTTCCGCTTCCCGTATCTCTCTTGCTTCCCAAACATGTATATCCCGCAGTGTTTTTTGATACACTAACCATTGCCAGAACCGGCGGATAAATTTAATAACGAAATAAGCAACCGGGATTCCAACGATACAGAACAATAGCACCAGCAAATAGTTAATTTTCCGGATATTGATTGCTTTTTCAAGTCGAAATAACAAGGTACTAAAGTCGTTGGTGTACACTTCCAGGGCGTAAATACCGGTTTCGCAACGTTCACAATCGTCTTTGCTGAAGGTTTGGATCGTATTGGTTCTTTCAATGATGTACCGTTCTACCGGAAAGCCGTTTTTCGAGAGAAAAACGATAAACGGCGGTGATCCGCCGGCTACCCGCAGCCGGAAAGAATCGCTGCTTTCTCCAACTAATTCCACTTTGATCTTGTCAAACGGACTGAGGTCTTTGGGCAAATTGAAGGGGGCATTTTTTCCGCGGTCTACCAGGGGGAAGGCGTGTACGGAATCTTTCAAATCGGTCAGCACAAGTTGATATTTGCCGGATGGAATTTGCGACAAATCCCAGCGCCATCCTTTTACTTTGGCGGAATCGATGTACAAGTTAACGGGATAATCGAGCGTATAGGTGTAGGTGCCTTCGCGCCCGATGCTGGGTACGCTGACGCCGAGTGGAATATCTTTTACCGCTTTGGCTACCAGTTCCGATTTGGGCTGGGTGGTGGAATATTTATCCACAAAATCGATCAAAGCCCGGGTTCGCTGGATCGTATCGGTCACATTTTTTGCCGCTGCGTAGTCGGTTTCCGCTTTTGAGGGTGGAGGTGTTCCGGCAACCGGCGACACAGGCCGGTTGATATTTGTCGGTTTGGCCGGTTGGCTACCGGCATCAGGCGTTCCGGCGGGCCCGGCGGTTTCCGACACGGCAGGAGTGGGGTTGCCATCAGTAAAGTTGAAATTAAGCGCAAACGTACCGCCTTGTCGGATGACATCAAAACGCCCGGCGCCGGATTTCTGCCAAACCGTCGGCGTAATGGTTAGCCCGCTGCTGCCAACCCCGGAAATATTGAAACGTTGGAACTGGCTCTTGCTTCTCGACCGTTTTTCGCCCCCGGGCGGGTTGATCAAACTGCCGTTTTGGCTGAATTGAAAACCCCACACAATGTCGCCACCGGCAGGAACAGAGTCATTTTTAAAGTTGAAAAATACCGCCAGGTCGAACGCCCCCGCCTTACTGAAGTCTAAAGTATGGGCTGATTTTGTCTTGAATTCGACGTTATTGTGTTTTACCACCCACGAAATTTCAGCGCTGTAATTTTTTCCGTCGACGTTAAAAGTCAGCAATTGTTGTGCATAGCCGGTGACCGACAGAAGGAGGAACATGGCAGTTCGCCATAAAAATTTAAACACCTCTCCATCAGTCCGGGCCGAAAATGAGGGAACCCTAAACCAGGATATTTCGATTATGAGCATTTAATCACTGATATTTGGAATACACTTGACAAAAGTAATGCCTGAAATGATTTGTGTCCTCAAATTAGGTCATTCATTTCACATATCCAACCCCAGCACCACCCCGGTACGGTAATGTTCGCTACCATAAAAGCCCGCGGACACGTTTACGTGCAAGGGGCGCAGGAATTTTATGCCGATATTTTCAAACCCGAAACTAACTTCCCAGTAGGGCAGGGTAGTACCGGAACGCTGCGCTTTCCAGGCGTACTGTTCGGCATAATAAACGCTGAAACCGAGGGTTTCTTTCCAGTTTAGTTTGCGCAGCAGGGGTATTTTGTCGAATATCCAGCCGTTGAAGTGGTGGCGCAGGTGGGCTTCGGCGTAAGCATCAGCCGTACTGAATTCGTAATAAGGCAATAAAAAGAAGCCGCGCACATAATCATCCGGTTTGCCGAGAATGGTTTGATTGCCGCGCGGGTGGTAGTAATCCATAAATTCTACGTGCTCGTTGCGCAGGAACACGCCGCCGCCGAGGTTCCACTCTAAGTAACCAAAAAGTCCGGCACTCAGGTCATTTTGTTGCAGCCGGGCCTGTAACAGGTCAAAATCGGCAACGCTGCCGCCTATATTGGGGATTGCTTTGCGGTAGTTCAGCAGCAGTTCCGGCCAGCGGGTGCCCTCGCTGACCCGCCTGCCGGGATAAGTGCTGTACGTTTCACCGAATCGAACCCGCGCGCCTGCTTCGAGCAGGAAAGCTTTGTTCCGGGTAAAAAACGGTGTTTCAGGTTCGGTAACCGGCACCGGTAACGGTGTATTCGGGCTGTATTCCCGTTCGCCTTTGTAAAAACTGGAATTACTGTGGTTTACCAAGGCGCGCCGGTCGGCGTATTCGGCCGATAGCTGCAAGCGCCATCCGTTGGTTATGTTGCGGCTGAATGAACCGCGCGCAAAGGTTTTTTCATACAATTTCAGGTAGTTTTTTTTGCTCCAATAGGAGTAGAGAAAGTTGGTGATTTCGCCGATTTGTTTCCGTGAGTCGAATTGTTCGGTGGTGATGCCGCCCGAAATTTCAGCCTGCGTATAATAAATGCTTTCAAAAAGCCGCTCGACACGCAGCCCGCCGCGTAGCTTTTGTTCGGAAAACCCGTAGTTTAAAATGCCTTCCGCCTCCCAGCGCCGGGTACGGCGTTTGTCGTCGTCGCGACTGAATGAGGGCCGGAAATCGATCAGCCAACCCTGAACGGTGTTGAATTGTATTCCGTTGAGCAGGGCGGGATATTCAATTTCCAACCGTTTTTGGGTGTTCCGCCAACTGTAGCCGGACCAGATATTGTTGAATTTGAACCGGTTGTGTTTTCGATCCATGCTGTCTAAATGTTCCGGCGAATGCGTGACCTGGTACACGCTGTCCTTTTTGACGTAGTCGCGGGATTCCTCTTCTGTCAGCGGGATGGGCCGAACGGCGGACCAGTAAGCGGTATCCTTCTCGAGGGCCGTTTCTTCGATTCGGAAGGTTTCCCGGTTGAAAAAATCGGGTCCGAATTGTGGAGAAAGGTTGTAGTTGGAAAAGATGCTGTTGAAAAATCCTTCAATTTTGAAACCAATCACATTAAACTTAAAACCGGTGATTTGCGACAGCAGGAGCCACTCGTCGGGTTTGTTCACCGGCACGAACTCCTGTTTGATGTACATCGTGTCGAGCACGGGCTGCTGAATGGCCTTGCCGGTCAGTTTGAGGTCGGCGCCGGCGAGGTTCCACCACTCGTCCACGATATATATGTGGCCGTGAAAAGCGGGGTCTTCGTCGCGTTTGGGCGTCACTTCAATTTTGTACACGTCGTAGCCGTTCTCGTCTTTGTACCGGCCCAACAGCCGGAAACGATAATAGGAAAAAGCATTGTCGGCCAGGGGTGACAGGATATCGCGCTCCACGTTGATGCGCTCGTCGTACAGGCTGAAATCGGTCAGGGTAGCGCGATTGAGGCTGAATCCGTTCGGGCTGCCGCTCACTTTGCTGGAAATCATCACCTCTTTATGCCGCAACGGATTGGCCTGAACATGCAGTTTGGATACCGATTCCGACAAATAAAGCACGCCGGAACCGGTAGAATCGAGCATGCCGTCCATGTCGCCGATATCCTGCCCAAAAATTTTTTTTGGCGCGCCGGCCAATTTGTAAAACCCTTTGATGTAGGCATCGCAGCTGTACGCCGCCGTGCGGGATTTGTAATATTTCCGTTTTTCAATGGCTTTGCGCATGATGGCATCGGCGGGGTCTTTGGTCGTGATCACCACTTCGCCGAGTTCCAGGTCGCTGGGTTCGAGGCGGACGGTCACCCGCACCGGTTTGCCGGCAATCGTTACTTTTTCAATTTTTTGTTTGTAGCCGATGTATTGAAAAACAATGTCGTGGGCGCCGTTTTCCAGGTTGAGTTTGAATTCGCCCGAGGTATTGGCTACTGTACCATTGGTGCTGTTGCGCGCATACACGGAGGCGTACGGCAACGGTTCTCCGTTTTCATCGAGTACGGTTCCGGAAAGTTGGGCAAAAATATGGGTGAAAGAAAAAAGCAGGAAGAACAGGACAGCAATTCGATAGATGCGTTGGGTAGAGATCATGGAATAAATTTTTGCTTTGGGTAGTTAACTTTTGCAAAGAAACAAAAAGTCACCTTTGTGGCGGTTAATTCGGAAATATGGACTTGTATCAGTCATTTCACGCATTTATTCAGACGAATCGCCTCTTGAACCCGGACGAGCGGGTACTGCTGGCTGTCAGCGGCGGGATCGATTCACTGGTCATGGCGCATCTGTTTCGCGAGAGCGGCCGGCATTTCGGCATTGCCCATTGCAATTTTCAACTGCGGGGCGCCGAATCGGACGGCGACGAGACCTTTGTACGGGACTTGGCCGCGGCTTGGCAGGTTGCGTTTTTTTGCCAAAAATTTGAGACTAAAAAATTTGCCGCATCAGCGGGGCAGTCCACCCAAATGGCGGCACGCACCTTGCGATATGAGTGGTTCGAACAAATCCGGGCGGAAAACGGCTATGATGCCATTGCCACGGGGCACAATCGCGACGACTCGGTGGAAACGGCCCTGTTCCATTTCATTCGCGGCACGGGGCTCACCGGGCTTGGGGGCATTCCCGCGCGCAACGGGCGCCTGATCCGGCCCCTGCTTTTTGCCGGCCGCAAAGATATTTCGGCGTACGCCCAAGCAAACGGCCTGCACTGGCGCGAAGACAGCAGCAATGCCTCGGACGACTACACCCGCAATACCATCCGGCATCACCTGGTGCCCCGGATGCAAGAAATCAATCCGGCGTTTTTATCCGCAGCGGAGCAAACGCTCCGGCATTTGCGGGCCTCGGATGCAAACTTGCGGCATTTGCTGGAAGGCCTGCTAGGCCGACCCGATTCGGAAGGCATGTACACCCTGGATAAAAAAGAACTGGAATCTTTGCCGGCCCTGACCGACGCTTTGTTCGACCTGTTGCAGCCTTTCGGTTTCTTTCCGGAACAACTGCGGCAACTGGCGGAAAACTGGCGTCAAACCGGAACGGAATGGACCTCCGATACCGGTTACCGCCTGCTGAACGACCGGCAGAAATTGTTGCTTTTCCGCCATGCCCCGGCGGTAGCCGAAACTGTAAAAATTGACCCCGACGACATTATGGTCAGCCTTCCCGATGGCGGTCGTCTGGTGTTTATACCGACAGAAACAGGAGCGCCTTTTCCCGATGGCATTACGAGTGTGGTGGTAAATGCGGAAAAACTGCGATTTCCGCTACTTTTGCGCCGCTGGCAGCCGGGCGACATTTTTCAGCCGCTCGGTATGGGCGGACACACCCAGAAATTACAGGATTATTTTACCGACCGGAAATTATCCAAATTGGAAAAAGAGCAGGTCTGGATATTGGAAAACAGCGACCAAACAATCATCTGGGTTATGGGGATGCGATTGGATGAGCGATATAAAATTGAAGCAGAATCTTTTAAATTACTGAAAATCAGTTGGGTAAAACATTTGTAGAACGGGTTTCCCATTTAGCGCTGAATGCCGGCGCGGTATGGAAATTTCCCTTGCGGCTCCTGGTATTTTGGCTGTTGTTTTTTGCCTTGTTCCGGGTTTGGTTTATTGGGTGGCTGCATATAGAATGGTCGAACGAAAGCCCCTGGCCGGCACTATGGAAGGCCTTGCCGCTCGATTTGAGCATGGCGGGCTACCTGATGGCAGTGCCCTTACTTTTGTGGTTTGCCGGGATGGCCATGAGCCGGCAAGCACAGGGAATTTGTAATCGTTTGATCACCGGATTTAATGTTTTGGTGTTCGCCGTTTTCGTTTTCACGTTCGGCGCCAATGTTTTCCTCTACCAGGAATGGCATACCCTGCTCAACAACCGAGCACTGGAATATTTTCGTACACCGGCCGCTTTGCTGGATTCCATGTCTTTCGGGTTTAAATCCGGGAGCGTTGCAGCCTACCTTTTTTTTACCTGGATATTCTGGCTGATATACCGCCGCCTCGTGGGCGTCGAACTGTTTTCTGAAAAGATCAAAACCTGGAATATCGCCTGGCTGCCGGTACATGCATCGCTGTTGTTTTTGGCTATTCGGGGCGGCCTGGGCGTTATGCCGATCAATGAAAGCGCAGTGTACTATTCCCCGCACCTGTTTTACAACCATGCGGCCACCAACACGGCCTGGCATGTGATCCACAGCCTGATCGAATCGCGCTCTACCCAAAACCATTATCGTTACATGGACGATGTGCTTGCCCGAGAACAGACGGACGCGTTGTTTCTCCGAAACGATACACTGCCGGAAAAACACGACTGGCTTCTGCTTCCGGTTGCACAACGCCCAAACGTGGTTTTTATCCTGATGGAAAGTATGACCGCGCAAGTGGTGGAAGAACTGGGCGGCGAGCCGGGCGTTTGTCCCAACCTGAGCCGCCTGATCCGCGAAGGGTTGCTGTTCGACCGCTGTTACAGCAGCGGTTTTCGCACCGATCAGGGATTGGTGGCCGTGTTGGGTGGCTTTCCGGCGCAGCCCGACCAGTCGATTGTGTTGCTTCAGGACAAGGCGGCCAAGTTGCCGTCGGTGCCTAAAATGCTCAAAGAGACGGGTTACGCCACCTCCTTTTTTTACGGCGGCGAACTCACTTTTGCCAATATCGGTGTGTGGCTGCGCAACCAGCAATTTGAAAATATCATTTCTGAAAATGATTTTTCCGCCGCCGAAATTACCCAGCGCTGGGGCGCCGACGACGGGCTGGTGTTTCAAAAAGCGATTAACACCCTAAATAAAACGCCACAACCCTTTTTTAGCACGATTTTGACTTTGAGTCTGCACACGCCTTACGATGTGCCTTATCAAAGCAGATGGACGGGCGCCGACGAGCGGGAGATGTTTCTGAACAGCGCCGCCTTTGCCGACCATGCCATCGGACAGTTTTTCCAGCAGGCAAGCCGGGAATCCTGGTATGCCAATACCTTGTTCGTGCTGGTGGCCGACCACGGACATATCAATCCCGGCGGCGTCCGGATGGATGACCCGCGTTCCCGGCAGGTGCCGCTCATCATTACCGGGCCACTGATTCACCCCGACTGGCAAGGAAAACGTATACATACCCTGGGCAATCACCACGATATTCCGGCCACCATCCTCGAAGAACTCGGTTATGCCACCGCGCCGTTCAGATGGAGCAAAGATTTGCTGCGCAAAAACGCGCGCGATTTTGCCTATTATACCAATGAAAACGGCTTGGGCTGGGTGTCGCCACAAGGGACGGGGTTTTTCCAATTCGAATCGAGACAATGGCAACACTTCACCGGCGTACTCGATTCGGTGGATTGCGTGGATGCCAAGGCGTATTTACAAACCTTGTATAATGATTATTTAGGCATGTAAATATTGTTCTCCTTTACTGCATCCGACACCAGCGGATCTCCCAACGTGACCTGCTGAATGGTTTTGCCGGCTTTTATCGGGATATAGATTTGGGTATTCCCCTGCTTCCACACTTCCGCTGTGCGCCGGAAGGTTTCTTTCGTGCCGTCGTTGTAGGTTATTTCCCCGGCAACCGTGGTGGGCATCGTGCCCCGGTTTTCGATGATGATGCCTTTTTTGTCCATGCCGGTCACGGCCAGATCGGGGTAGCCCCAGTCGAAAAACCAGGGTTTCCAGAACCAGTCGAGGTTTTCACCGGCGGCATCGTTCCAGGTATTGAAAAAATCGAAGGGCTGCGGGTGTTTGCCTTTCCAGCGGTTCATGTATTCCACCATACACTTGTGAAAACGCTCGTACCCAAGCATTTGATACAAGGCAAAATAGGCGGCTTGCGGCCGGTTGTAAGCAGCTACGCGGTAGGCATGACCCAGGTTTCGGGAGGGTACCATAGGCGGCATATCCATGTCGGTGCCGGCTGCATCGGGATAATTGCGCAGCCGGCCCTGCGATTTGCCGGCAATGGAATCGGTCACCAGCACGTCGAAAAACGCCGCCCAGCCTTCATCCATCCAGGCGTAATATTGTTCGTTGATGCCCATCATAAAGGGGAAATAGGTGTGCGAGGACTCATGCACGGTCAGGCCGATCGGACTTTGCGGATGGGTGCTGGCGTCGTTGCACATCATGGGAAACTCCATGCCGTCGTCGCCGTTGAACACGGTCATGCGCGGGTACGGGTAGGGGTAACCGGGCAACCAGGTGGAAAAAAGTTTCAGCGCCTCGCCGGTGATCCGGCACACGTCGTAGTAATCTTTCGAGTCGGGGTTGTAGGCGGCGGCGGCCAGGGCTTTTCGGCCGGTAGCGGGATCGACGGTTACCGTTGTCGCATCCCACAGGTAGTGGTCGCTGAATCCGAAGGCGAAATCCGGAACACCCTGCGCTTTATACAGGAAAGTGTGCCGCTCGGCCGGCCGGAAAAAGGGCTTTTTGGCCGCGTAATCTTCCGGGGAAAATATTTTGACTATATCGGTGGTCGAAAGCGCCTTTTGGTAACGTTGTTCAAATTCAGGGTTCAGCAGTTCGGCGCTGTTTTCCCATACACCGGTGGCCCATACCATCATATTGCCCGGCACGGAAATGCGCACCTCGTAGTCGGAGAAGTCGTTATACATTTCCTGCAAGCCATTGTAGGGCGCGTCGGCCCAGCCGTGCAGGTCGTCGTACACCGCCACCTGCGGGTACCAATAGGCAACAAACCAGGTGGTAGAGTCGCACACACATTCGCGGGGTACCGTTCCGGGAGCCGACGGGGCGATATACGACCATTCGAGGCTCAGGTCGACTGATTGGCCGGGCGACAAGGGCTGGTCGGGTGTTAGGTCGAGAAATGTATTGGCCTGTCGAATTTGATCGCCGAACAGGGGCGCATCGTTCAGCCGCAGCTCCCTGATTTCGACGCCCTCGGTTATATCGGCAGCGGCCAGTTCGTAGGCGCGCTGGCTGTTTTTGCGCCAGAGGTCGTGGGCCAGTTTCAGCCGGATGAGTTTCAGGGTGTCGGGGCTGTTGTTGAAATACCGGATATTCGATTTTCCGCTGACGATTTTGTTGGGAACGTCCACCTGCACGTCGATGCGGTATTCTGCGCGGTTTTGCCAGTATTTGGCGCCGGGCTTGCCGTCGTTCGAGCGGGTTTGGTTATCGTAGCTGCGCTGGAGGTTGCGGGGGAGGAAAAGTTTTTGGGCGGGGAGGAATTGAGACAGGAAAAGAGACAGGATAAAAATTGTAGTGAGGCGGATAACCGGCATGATCTTATATTTTATTTTCCGGCAAATATAGCATCTCTTAATTTGGCTTATTTTTACGGATTGATCACGAATCGCAAAATTTTGCCAATATATGAAACCTGAATACACTGTTGGCTGGGGAACCCTGGCGCTGCTCAATGCCGGTTTGGCGCAAAGCAAAAAGAGAGGTGGCTTGAACTGGTTCCTGATTTCGCTTTTTTTGGGGCCGGTTGCGACTTTTTTGCTGCTTACTTTTTACAAATACCCGCCTAAGGCTTAAAGAAATGAAAATAAGCCTTTTTTGTAATAAATTGGCGAAATAAGCAGTAGTTCTCGGCTTGTAGTATCTACCCGGTTTTCGAGGTGTCGTCTGCGAGGTACGAGCAGGTGACATCTCGAAAACCAGCTAAGAATACACCATTTGAGGTTGAAAAAGGTGTCGTTTCAACTGTTTTTGAGATGTCGCCCGCTCGTGCCTCGCAGACTACACCTCAAAAACCGGCCATTCCTGACAAACCGAGCATCGCTGCTAAAAAAGTTTGATGCCATCACCCTTCATTATTAATTTTAAACCACATCCAAAATGAATTACAAAATATTACTCCTCTCTACATATTTCACATTATCCCACCTTTTTTCCGCTGCCCAGCCCGACACTATCCTTCTTGGATACCCTGCCGCTGGCGTCGGAAGTTCAGTGATAAATGAAACGAGGATTTTATCTGACAACAGAATCATATTTACACAATTTACCACCGATAAAAAACATCAAGCCTTTATTGTTGACTCAATAGGCGGCATTGTTTACGTAAACGATCTGGATGAAGTAGCGGGGTTCACTATCTTTTCAAGCATTTACATTATAGAAGGCATTGGGAAATATGTCTTTATTGGAAATGCTGCCAGGGATTCGGTACAATATTTTATCAGTTTTTCCTTAGATAGTACTTTGGAGAATATTGCGTTGATCGATACTGTTCGATTGGAAAATGACACCTGGCTGTCTTTTGAGAACATGAAGTTCAACCCGGGTAATGAATTGTGGGAGACATTCGGCGTTGTGCGACGGATTTCCAATTCTGCAAATATGTTGGAGTATTTTTATGCTGGAATAGATAAGAATTATAAATTTAATAAATTTAAGAAGTTTAAAACAAAATACAAGCCCAATTATGTCTTTGAGTTTTATTGGGTCGAATCCGTCCGCCGATATATGTTTAGTTGCTTTAATCAATCCACGATACTGGTAGATGAAGATATTAACTTTGTATATGAAGACGCTATACGGGTGCCTTACATAGAAAATGGAAGTCCTAATGTATCCATCTTTATCATGTATAATTGTACCGACGATGAGAATAATATTGTTTTTTGTTATGGAAAAGAAAGTTGGGGGGCTTACACCTCCGCTTTTGTATGGCTCGATATAAAAGCAGACACCATCATACTTGCCAATGCTATTCCGCTGAACACTCCGCCTTTGGGTGTACAAGTCGAGTCTCATATGCGAAAAGACGGTAATGGCAATTATTTGATTTCCGGAACGAACAACTTGCCCTGGTTGAATGGCCCAAGCAATACGTTAAAAGTGGTAAAATATACCCCGAATCAGGAAAAAATATGGGAATTCAGTTACAGCGACGATAAAGGTTTTGTGATTTGGGATATGGAAATAGATCACAACAATGATATTGTCGTGGTTGGAGATGCCTGGAATATGTATGGCGACGGACAAATACACGGCTTCCTAATGAAAATATATTCCCACGGCACCTTATCCTCCTACCAGGAAATTCCCGATAATTTCACTGACAAATACAAGATACAAATTACGCCCAACCCGGCGGTTTCTAAGATTTGCATTCAATCCTCAACGGAACAAGCCCGAATCGCGCGTTTTTGGGATGTCAGTGGCCGGCTGGTATTGACCGAAAATATTCAGGCTTCGCCGCATTGTTTTGATTTGCCGGGCACCCTGTTGCCGGGTTTTTATGCTGCCGAGGTGTTGTTTGCCGATGGGCGGCGTAGCGTGCAGAAGGTTGTAGTGACTAAAAATTGACCGTTTAACATCTTTCAAAACCCCTTAGTCTTCGTCTTTACCCGGCAGAGATACCGGTGTGCCGTGATATACAACACCGAGCCGTCGTCGCCCCAGCCGCAATTGGCGTTGGACTGTGTGGTGTCTATCCGACCCAGGAGTTTACCTTCGGGCGAAATCACCAGTACACCACCAGGGCCGGTGGCAAAAAGGTTGCCCTGCACGTCTACCCGCAGGCCGTCGGGCAAGCCACCCAGTCCGGATTTCCGCAAAGGATTGGCATCGAAAAAAATCCGGCCTTCGCCGGTCGTCCCGTCAGCAAGTACGGGATAGGCAAAAATGGCTGCCATACCAGGGTCCGACTGCGCGACGTACAGGGTCTTTTCATCGGGCGAAAAAGCCAGCCCGTTCGGGCGGCTCAGGTTGTCGATGAGCAGGGTGGTTTTGCCCGTCGTATCGATGCGATACACCCCGAATACGGGCGTTTCGCGCGACGGGTCGTCGGCTTGTTTAGGTAGCCCGTACGGCGGATCGGTAAAATAAATATCGCCGTTCGATTTTTGAACCACGTCGTTGGGACTGTTAAAACGTTTGCCGGCGTGGTTGTCGGCCAAGGTGCGTTTGCCGCCGTCGTGCAGGGGCATTATAGAAACGCGCCGGTCGCCGTGCTCAGCGGCGATGAGCCGGCCGTCGCGGCTCATCGTGAGGCCGTTGCTGCCGGGTTCATTGCTGTAATAGCCGTAGCCGGTGTAGCCCGATGGTTTCAGAAACTCGCTCAGGCCTTCGCCTTGTTTCCATCGGAAAATAATGTTCTGGGGCACGTCGGAAAAGAGCAAATAGCCCCCGTTTTTTATCCAAACCGGGCCTTCGGACCATTTGAAACCTTCGGCTAATATTTCTATCGGCGCATCCTGATCCAGAAGAAGGTCTAAGGCCGGATCCAGGCGAACGATCTGGCCGATGGTACGCACTTGTGCAGACGCGAGCGTATGCGACAACAGAAAAAGAAGCCCAAGATACTTCATAAGCGTGTAGATAATTTAAACACATAGGCACATAGAACACATAGTCTTTTTATTATAAAATATTTAAAAACTATGTGCTCTATGTGCCTATGTGTTTAATGTTGGATAATAGTGTTCAATTCCTCTGTAGGAATTATTAATACCCGAAAACATCCTCTAACCGCAACTCCTGCACCGTTCCTAAGGTTCGCAAATAATCGAAGTCGATTTGATCGCGGTCGCCCAGTACCATCCAGTGGTAGTGGCGGCCTTTTATATGTTGATGCTGGAAACGGATCAGGTCATCCGGCGTTGCCGTTTCAATGATCCGGTAAATATCCGCCCGGAGGTCGTGGCGGAATCCGCGGTCGAGGTTGGCGCGCCAGGTCCAGTATATTTCGGCGTTGTTGATGCGGCCGGCCGCTATTTGTTTCAGCACACTTTGGCGGGCGTGTTCCATTTGCGACAGCGAAACAGGCATGTCTTCGAGGATGTTCTGAAAGGCTTCTACAGCGTCGTGCAACTTATCCGGTTGAGTGCCCACGTAGGCTTGCAGGAAATGCGCCTTGTTTTTCCGGGCGGGATTGGCGGCATACGCGTAGGCCGAGTAGGCCAGCGCTTTGGATTCCCGGATTTCCTGGAAAACGATAGACGACAGGCCATAGCCGAAATACTGGTTGTACCATTCCGAAAAAATATATTCTTCCAGGTTGAATTTCGGCGTGCCCTTGGAGGCCAGCAGCAGTTCCACCTGCACCATCGGGAAGTGGATAAAAAAGACCTTGTCTTTTTTGGCGCCGGCTTCGCGGTATTTGCGGGCAGGCAGCGGCGCTCGTAGTTTTTCTGATACCGGATGATGTTGTTTTAAAATACCGGCCACGCGGCGTGCCGTATTGCTACCGACATACAATACCTCGTGCCGAAAGGTGGGCAGTTCGCGCAGCAGTGCGGTCAGTTCGCCGGCTTGCTGGCCCAGAATTTCATCCTTGGTCAGTTTATCCGTGTAGGGCGAATGAGCGCCGTATTTGGCATAGTTCAGCATGGCCTTGCTGAGTATGGTGCGTTTGTCCTTTTTGTTGTTCTCCCGGCGCATTAGAATGTCGGCTTTCAAATTTTCCAGCGCTTCGGGGTTGGGTTGGGCGTGGGCCAGCAGGTGCTCCATCAACGCAACCCCGGCCTCGAAGGAGTCTTCCAGCCCGCTGAGGCTGAAATACAGGCGCTCGTCCTGGCAGGTGGCTGAAAAATGAACGCCGAGGCGGTAAAATTCCTGCTGCATTTCGCGCGGCGAATATTTATCGGTGCCCAGGAAGGTCATATAAGTGGCGGCCACTGACAACTTTTTGTCGCTGGTTTTGCCCATCTCGAAGATGTAGTACAGCCGGAACAGCCGGCTATCCGGCTGATGTATGGCGTGGAGTTTCAGGTTGGGCGCTATACGCGCTTTTTTGATGGCCTTGTTAAAATCGAGGAATTGCGGCTCGATATCCGGCGTTGCCTGTTGCAAAAATTGTGTGCCGAAGGCAGAAGTATCGGTCCGATTCAATTCCACGGCGGTGATAGGTGGTTTTTCCACTTTCATCACCGAATTATCGTCGCCATGGTGTTTGAACACAACGGCAAAATTATCGGGGCGCAGATGCTTTTGGGCGAAGGCGACGATATCGGCTTTCGTGATGGCCGCCAGTTTTTCCCAGCGATGCACCATATCAGCCCACTTGACGCCGAGGATGTAAGCTGTTGTAATAGCAGCCGCGCGGCCCTGATTTTTTTCAAATTCTTTGGTTTCGGATAGTTTCAGGTCTTTTACCACAGCCTCCGGCAGCCAGTCGTCGAAATTGCCCTGGCGCAGGTTTTCGATTTCCTGCCAAAGCAGATTTTCTACTTCCTCCAGAGATTGACCTTCACGTGGTTTTCCATACAAAACCATACTGCTGTAATCCTCATAAACCCTCGGATACGCGTACGCTTCCAGCACCTTTTGCGCTTGCAGCAGATGCAGGTCGAACAGGCCCGCCTGATAATTGTGTAAAATGCCGGAAATCAGGGGCAACATAAGCGCCTCGTCGGTGTCGGCGCCGGGAAAACGCCAGCCCATTTCCACCCAGGTGGCTTCTTGTCCGTACACGTCGCGGCGTATCCGGGTGTTCAATTCCCGCTGCTGCTCAAATTGAAACGCCGGCAGCGGTTTGGGCCGGAAATGACCGAAATGCCGCTCGGCCAAAGCCACGGCTTCTTCGGGATCGAAATCGCCGGAAAGCACGATGGCCATGTTGTTCGGCACATAATACTGATCAAAAAAGCGGTAAATATTGGTTTGCGAGGGGTTTTTCAGGTCTTCGCCCCGGCCCAGGGTGGTTTGGGTACCGTAGGGGTGCGTGGGAGTCAGGGTTTCCTGGAGCGCTTTAAGGGTTTTGCGAAAATCGCGGTCCTGGCTGATGTTATATTCTTCAAAAACCGTTTCCAACTCGGTGTGGAACAGCCGCAGGATGGGCCGGCGGAACCGTTCGCTTTCGAGTTCGAACCAGCGCTCCAGTTCGTTGGACGGGATATCGTTGACGTACACGGTTTGTTCCACCCAGGTGTAGGCGTTGGTGTTTTTTGCGCCGATAGCGCTCACCAATTTATCGTATTCATTGGCGGCCACGAGTTTGGCTGCCTCGAACGACAGCCGGTCGATTTCGGCGTACAGTTCCTTTTTTCGGGCGGGGTCTTTTTCTGCGCGGTGCTTTTCGAATCCTTGTTCGATTTTATCGAGCAAGGGTTTTTCTTTTTCCCAATCGAGGCTGCCCAGTCGGTCGGTGCCCTTGAACATCATGTGTTCGAAGTAGTGCGCGAGGCCGGTGGTATCGGCGGGATCGTGCTTGGAGCCGGCCCGCACGGCTATTTCGGTATAAATGCGTGGTTCTTCTTTGTTGATGGATAAAAACAGGCGAAGGCCGTTGCCCAGGGTATAAGTATGGACGTGGATGGGGTCGCCGGGCGTGGTAATAAAGACGGGCTTGGATGTGGCGTATGTGGTCATGTCGTCGATTGAAAAGTGAAGGGGGGCAAAATTACCGTAAATCCGTCGTCGTAACAATACAGGATTTGGGAAATAACAAAGGCAGCCGGAAGTTGTTCCGGCTGCCTTTGAAAGTCCTTTTTTTACACTTCGATTTGCACCTGATTTTGTGTCAAATCCTTCAGTGTTTCCCGCCGGCGAATCAAATGCGCTTTGCCCTCGTACAACAACACCTCTGCCGGGCGCGGGCGGGAATTGTAGTTGGAAGCCATCATCCAGCCGTAGGCGCCGGCGTTGTGAAAACAGAGGATGTCGCCCTCCACTACCTCGGCGATGCGGCGGTCGCTGCCGAAAGTATCCGTTTCACAAATATTGCCCACAACGGTGTAAATGCGCGGTTTGAAGGCAGGTTCCGTTACGTTAACGATCTTGTGGTACGACCCGTAAAACATGGGCCGGATGAGGTGATTCAGTCCCGTATCGAGGCCGACGAACACCGTGGAGGTGGTTTGTTTTACCAAAGTACAGCGCGCAAAGAGATAACCCGATTCGCTGACTAAAAACTTGCCCGGCTCGAACATTAGAGTGAGCTCGCGGCCGTATTCCGTACAAAATTCGGTAAACCGCTGACTGAGTTTTTCGCCCAGTTCTTCCACGTCGGTTTCAATGTCGTCCGGTTTGTAGGGCACTTTGAACCCGCTGCCCAGGTCGATGTACTCCAGGTCGGGAAATTTCCGGGCAGCCTCGAACAGGATATCGGCGCCGCGCAGGAATACGTCTACGTCGAGAATATCCGAGCCGGTGTGCATGTGGAGTCCCACAATGCGTAGGCCCTGGCTTTGCACCACACGCAGTACGTGCGGCAACTGGTGGATACTGATCCCGAACTTGGAATCGATATGCCCGACGCTGATGTTCTCGTGCCCGCCGGCCATGAGGTGCGGGTTGATACGAATACAAACCGGGACGTCCTTGTGATGCAAGCCCCAGTTTTCGAGCATCGGAATGGCGTCGATGTTGATTTTGACGCCAAGCCGGACGGCTTCTTCAAATTCGTCGATACCCGCAAAGTTGGGGGTATACAGAATATCGTCGGGTTGGTAGCCGGCCAGCAGTCCTAATTGAACCTCCTGGATAGATACGCAATCCAGGCCGGCGCCCCATTTGCGGAAAAGCCGCAACACCGTCAGGTTAGTCAGAGCCTTGCCGGCGTAGTGAATCCGCAGTTTCGGATAGGAAAAGGCATTGGTGATGCGACGGTATTGCCGCTCCATGATTGCAGCATCATATACATATAGCGGCGTGCCGTATTCTTTGCACAGCGCCAGCGGGTCGATGCCGCCGGTCATTTGGTACTTTCCGTTGATTAATTCCACGATTGAAGTTTGAAGTTCGAAGTTTAAAGTTCGAAGTTTGAAAAAGAGGGCAAAAATAGCGGATTTCTCCAACTAAAATTTGGCCGGCTAAACACCAAACAGCCGGTGTTTCGCATCTTTACGCTGAAATGACCGAACAAGCCCTCATCGAACGCCTGAAGGAGCAAGACCGCGCGGCACAAAAATGGCTGTATGACCGCTATTCGCCGGTCATGTTTGCCGTTTGCCGGCGTTATTTGCAGCGTCGGGAGGATGCCGAAGAGGCTTTGGTGAGCGGGTTTTACAAAGTGTTCGACCAGATCAAGTCTTTTATGGGGGCCGGCAGTTTTGAAGGCTGGATTCGGCGTATCATGGTGAACGAAGCCCTGATGCTGCTTCGAAAATCGCATCATTTGGTGTTTCCCGGCGATGATTTTCAGCCGGTGGATCAACAGGACGGTTTTTCCATCGAATCTGATATTTCCGCCCGTGAAATTCTGGAATTGCTCGATGACCTGCCCAATGGCTACCGCACGGTGTTTAACCTGTACGTGCTCGAAGGGTATAAACACCAGGAAATTGCCGATATACTTGGCATCAGTATTAATACCAGTAAATCGCAGTTAATTTTGGCCAAAGAAAAATTGAAAGGGTTGCTCAAAAAGAAAGGAATTGTTTGAAAAATAGGGTTTGAAGGTTTCTGGTTTGAGGGTTTGAAGGTTAGAGGGCCGTATAGGCCGGCAGTTTAGGATTCATCATTCATCATTTATAATTCATCATTCACAAGGTGCCCGATCTGTTTGATTTTTTCAAGGAAAACGAGTCCAAACTCTACGAGCGCCCGCCCGAGCAGGCCTGGGAGAAGTTGGAGCTCCGGCTCGAAAAAGTCCGCCGCCGCCGTCGCAGAACCATCCGGTTTTTGCAAATAGGTGTTGTGGCGCTGGCATTACTGCTGTTGTTGCTGGCGGCCGGCTTAGTCTGGTATTTTGTTCAGCGGGAAAGGGGATAACCTTTCAATATTCACAATCCTTCCTACCTTGCGCCGGGTTTTTAATATTTTCCCTTCAATTATGGCAAAATCCGGCAAATCAACGCCAAAATACAAAGCATCCAAACCGGCGACTTCACCCGCAAAGCCGGCTGCTGCACGGCAGATACACGATTGGCTCGAACGTCCCGTTTCTGAACAACCCGAAAGCCCCTGGCTTCCAAAAATATTTTGGGGGCTGGCCGCCTTGGGCTTCGTCATGCTCGTCGCTCTGTCTTTCGGGAGCGGGATCAACGCCGACGATAAGTTTCAGAACGATTACAGCGCCAAACTCGTCAGTTATTACAGCACCTTCGGGGCAGATACTTCGGCGCTAAATGTCCCGGATGGCAACATGCACCTCTACGGCGGTTTTTTCGAAATCGTCACCGGTTTTGCCAACAAAGCCCTCGGTTATGAATCTTCGGACCTGGCATATCACAACCTGCGCCATGCTTCCAGCGCTGTGCTGGGCTGGGTCGCCGTGTTGTGTACGGCACTGCTGGTCCGGCTGATCGCCGGTTGGCAGGCGGGCAGTATTGCACTGGTTATCATGTTGTTGTCGCCCCGTTTTGTCGGCGACTCGATGATGAATCCCAAGGACATTCCCTTTGCCGCAGGTTATATGATGGCCTTGTACAACATGGCCGCCGTGCTGAACCGGATGCCCAGGCCGGGCCGCTGGAATTTGGTGGGTTTAGCCGCGGGTTTAGCAATTGCCTTGGCTGTTCGGGCGGGTGGTTTATTGCCTTTTGCCTATTTGGGCATGTTTGCAGGCTTGCATTTTTTGTTAAAAAACGGCGGCTTGGCTGCCTTGTCCAATACGAAACAACTGGGGCGGTATGCGGTCATGGTGATTGGCGTGGCGGCGGCAGGCTACCTGCTGGCGGTATTTTTCTGGCCGTATGCGTTGCAAAGTCCGTTGAAAAACCCCTTTGTCGCCCTGTCCAAATTTTCTGAACTTGAGGTGAAAATCCGGGTGTTGTATGAAGGCGAAAATATAATGTCGGACAAGACCCCTTGGCATTATCCGGTCAAATGGATGCTGTACACGATTCCGTTGGCTACGCTGGTTGGTTTGGTGGGGTATGTGGTCATGTTGCCCCAATTATTAAAAAAATACAACCCGCTTTGGATACTGATGGTCTTGTTTGCCGGCGTGTTTCCGGTGGCCTATATCATTGTTAAACATTCGGTGATCCACGACGGCTGGCGACATCTGACGTTTGCTTATCCGCCGCTCGTGGCGGCGGCGGCCTTGTTCTGGAATGAACTGTCCAATCAGTTTTCCGGAAAAAAAGCGCTGCAATATGGTGTTTTGGGCGTTATGGCCGCTTTGCTGCTCGACAGCGCCGCGTTTATTGCCACCAATCCAAAATATCCTTATACCTATTTCAATCCGCTGACTGGCGGCATAAAAGGCGCGTTCGGCCAGTTTGAAACCGACTATTGGGGCATCAGCACCCGGCAGGGAATCGAATGGCTGGAAAGCCAGGGTATTTTGAAACCCGATATGCCGGAATCGGTCGTAATTGCCACCAATATGTACTATGCCGTCCATAAACTGACGGAGAAATACGGTGATAAAGTAAAAGTGAAATACCTCAAATGGGAAAGACGCTGCGACGATGCCTGGGATTACGGCCTGTATCCCACCCGTTTTCTCGATGGCGCAACGCTTCAACGCGGCAAATGGCCCCCGGATAACGCGGTACATATCGTAGAAGCAAACGGCGTGCCCCTGCTGGCCGTGCTTAAAGACAACGGCCGGAATTGCACCCTCGGCTCGGCTTCGCTTAAAGTCGGCGATTGGGACTCAGCCATTTCTTTCCTTCAAAAAGAAACGGCAGCCGTTCCCGACAACGACCTCGCTTGGTCTTCGCTGGCGCAGGCATATTTTAATGCCAGTAAACTCGAAGAGGCGAAAGCCGCGGCGGAAAAAGCCCTCGATATCAGCCCCGACGATATGCAGGCCAGCAATCTCCTGGGTATGTATTGGTTGCAAAAAGGCGATGTGGTGCAGGCAAAAGCGCAATTTGAAGGTTCCCTAAAGCGCGAACCCTCCAACGCCGCGGCGTATTATTATTTGGCCCTCATCGCCCGCAGCCAGGGCGACGACCAAACCGCGCTGAACGATCTGATGAAAGCCATTCAGGTCGCCCCCAATTTCAAAGCGGCTTACGAATTATCGGCGCAGATTTATGAAGCAACCGGCAACACCTCTGCCGCGCAGCAGTTTCGGGCAGCCATGAATCAAATCAAGTAAAACGGTGGACGGTAGACGGTAGACGGTAGACGGTGCGGCACCGTCCACCGTCCACCGTCCACCGTCCATCGTCCACCGTCCACCGTCCACCGTCCACCGTCCACCGTCCACCGTCCATCGTCCACCGTCCACCGTCCACCGTCCACCGTCCACCGTCCAAGTAATGAACTTCAAATTTTTGTTTCCCACTTTCCGGAATCGTTATCTGTTTGTCCGGAATCGCCTGAAACAACTGGCTCAAAATCAAACATTTGAGACAGGGCTGAACCTCGGTACCGGTGAAGGCGATTATGATGCGATGATTGCCGGTTATTGCGGCAAACTGACCGGTTGCGATATCAACGCCGATGACATCGCCCATGCGCGCGCGGTCAACCGGGGCGTGTTAAACCTGCATTACGAGACGAATAACGCGCTGGATTTG
>CAUJEY010000338.1 GCA_963169325.1 Bacteroidota bacterium | reverse complement strand
GTGGAGGGGGGACGTTTGTGGTTTGACGGTGCACGGGGCTGCGCGGTGCACCGTCCACCGTATACCGTCTACCGTCCTCCGTCTGGACTTTTTAATTGTTTTTTACAAAATGTGCTTTTTTCAAGGCGGCCTCCAGCGTTTCCGCTGTGACAGTAACGTGCCCCATCTTTCGGAACGGCGCCGTCATGGCTTTTCCGTATAAATGCAAATGTACACCTTCGATAGCCAGGCAAGCCTCCGCTCCGGCATAATGCGCCGGGCCTTTATGCCCGGGTTCGCCCAATAAATTAACCATCACAGCCGGCATCTTTTGCGCAGCGGAGCCCAATGGCAGGTTACATATTGCCCGCAAATGTTGTTGAAATTGGCTGGTTTGAGCACTGTCAATCGTATGGTGGCCGCTGTTGTGCGGCCGGGGCGCCACTTCATTTACCAGCAACCGGCCATCCGTAGTCAGAAACATTTCCACGGCCAGCAAACCGCAAATATCGAAGGTTCGGATCACCCGTTCTGCCAGCGCTTCCGCTTCGGCCAAAACCAAAGCCGGTACCCGAGCCGGACACAGCAGGAATTCCACCAGATTCGCCTCCGGATGAACATCCATCTCCACCGGTGGAAACACGGTCACGTCATCTTGCGCATTGCGGGCAACAATAACGGCCAATTCAGCCTGGATAGGCGCCATTTCCTCTGCAAGGCAAGGCCCCGAAAGTAATTTGGTTTGCAGATCCCCGGGAGTCCTTAGCACAGCAACGCCGCGACCATCATACCCGGCCGTACGCGTTTTTTGTACCAGCGGTAAAGTCCAGTCGCCCTGTTTAACGGCAGCCAGCAAAGATTTTTCGTCTTCAAACAATTCAAATTTCGTCGTGGGAATGTCGTTTTCCCTGTAGAATTCCTTTTGCAGCCCTTTGTCTTTAATAATGTCCAGCGCGCGTGGCGAAGGGTGTACCGTTTTCCCGGCTTGTTCCAGTGCGCGCAAGGCATCGGTATTCACGTGTTCGATCTCGATGGTGATCACGTCCATGTCTTTTCCAAAAGCCAATACATCGTCGTAATGCCTGAAGTCGCCGGTCGTGAAGCCTGTACAAACGGCTCCCGCCGGATAGTCGGGCGAAGCATCGAGGATATAGGTTTTAAAATCCCAGTTGGCCGCGGCAAGGCACAACATTTTTCCCAATTGCCCGCCGCCGAGAATGCCGATTTTTTTGTTGGTGTCAAACATGCTGCAAATGTACTGCGATCGCCTTTACTTTGTTGCCATGAACAAATTGACGTTTCTCCTGCTTTTGACGACCCTGATCAGCGTCCAATCTTTTTCCCAATCCCGCCAAACCATTGATCTTAACAAAAACTGGAAATTCGCCAAAGGCAATCCCCCGGCGGCTTCGGCGCCCTGGCTCGATGATACCGGCTGGCAATCCGTCCGCCTGCCGCACGACTGGGCTATCGCCGGGCCTTTCGATCCCGCCTTGTCGGGCGAAACCGGCAAACTCCCCTGGAAAGGCGAAGGCTGGTACCGGAAGTCCTTTCAGGCAGAAACCTCCTGGACAGGAAAACGGGTTTATGCCGTATTCGACGGTGTTATGGCTTTTCCGCGCGTATACGTGAATGGTAAATTGGCAGGCACCTGGGACTATGGTTACAACTCCTTTTACCTCGATATCACGGAATTGCTCCAGCCCGGATTGCCAAACCTGTTGGCCGTTTATGTTGATACCCGTCAGCACGACAGCCGCTGGTATCCGGGCGCCGGAATTTACCGCAAGGTGCAGTTAGTAGTAACTGATCCAGTACATACCGGTATTTGGGGAACCCAAATTACGACACCGGAAATTTTGCCCCAACAGGCTTCCGTACATATCCGGACAACGGTGCATAACCGAGCCGGACAGGAAGAGAAAGTAAGTGTTCAACAGTTGATTCTCGACGCCAATGGCCAAACGCTGGCGTCGGATTCGGTGGCTTGCCCGGTAAAAACGGGAGAATCACATGTTTACGAGCAATTATTAACGCTTCCGAATCCCAAACTCTGGTCGCCGGAACAACCCGCACTGTACACCATAAAAACGGTGCTGCGCAAAAACGGCGTCGTTTGCGATGCGTACTATTCCACCTTTGGCGTTCGCACCATTCAGTTTACCGCCAACAACGGTTTTTTGCTGAACGGCAAACGGGTTCAACTAAACGGGGTAAACCTGCACCACGACTTCGGTGCATTGGGCGCGGCGTTCAACACCCGGGCCATGGAACGGCAACTGGAGATCATGCAACGTATGGGCTGCAACGCTATCCGCACCAGCCACAACGTGCCGGCGCCCGAACTGCTCGACCTTTGCGACCGGATGGGCCTACTGGTTATCAATGAATTATTTGACAAATACGACGCTAAAGCGGGCGTTTTACCCAATACGAGTTTCAATGCCTTCGCAGAACGCCAGACGCGAAACTTTGTGGAGCGCGACCGCAACCATCCCTGCATTTTTCTTTGGAGCGCCGGCAATGAAATCGGCGACGTGCAGGGCAACGTGAACGGCGGTTTTGAAAAATTGCAGGCTGTTGTCGCAGCGTTCCGGAAATACGACCCCAGCCGGCCGGTGACGTTGGTTTGCGACAATAAGGATGCCGCGGCCATGCGCCATTTCGATTATTACGATGTACTTTCGTATAACTACGGCCGGCGCTACGCCCTGGCCCGCGAATTGGCGCCACAAAAGGCTGTTATCATCACTGAATCGGCTTCCACCGTGAGTACCCGCGGGTTTTACGAACTGCCGCTGCCTGCAAGAAAGACCGATTTTACCCGCTCTTTACAAATCAGTTCTTACGACCTGAATGCGCCCTGGTGGGCCGAAGTGCCGGAAGACGACTTCCGCTGGCAGCAGGAAGACCCCTTCGTGGCCGGCGAATTTGTGTGGACGGGCTTTGATTATCTGGGCGAGCCTACGCCCTACGGCGATTTTGCCATCCAGGAAAGCGGTTTTAAGAAGGAAGAACTGCCCCGGAGTTCCTATTTCGGCATCGTAGACCTGGCAGGTATTCCCAAAGACCGTTATTACCTGTACAAAAGCGTTTGGAAACCGGAAGAAACGACGGTGCATATGCTGCCGCACTGGAACTGGGCCGGCCAGGAAGGAAAACCCCTGCCGGTGTTCGTGTACACCAATGGCGACTGTGCCGAGTTGTTTCTCAATGGAAAATCATTGGGCAAACAGTGCAAAAAACCGGCTGCTGATAACGCGGTAGAACATTACCGGCTGATGTGGCCGGATGTGCTCTATGCTCCGGGTACCCTGCGGGCAGTGGCCTATAAAAACGGCAAATCCATCGGGGAGGCTTTCGTAAAAACGGCCGGCCCCGCCGCCCAGATTCGTTTGACCCCGGACCGTAACAACCTCCAGGCGGATGGTTCGGATTTGTGTTTTGTGACCGTCGAAATACTGGACCAAGCGGGAAATCTATGCCCGCTGGCAGATAATACGATCCAATTCAAAGTGGACGGTCCTGGCGAAATTGCCGGCGTCGACAACGGCAACCCGCGTTCGCTCGCGCCATTTCAATCGGATCGTGTTCAGGCGTTTTATGGCAAGGCTATGCTGATTTTACGGACAAAGGAAGGAGAAAAAGGGAAAGTTCGTATTATCGCTTCCGGAGAGGGCATGACAACGGAAATCTCCGTGGAAACTAAATAAGCGCTTCTCAAACGTCTTAAATTAAGTCAAACAAATTCCCGACACCCGGTGTACGCGCGCAGATGAACCCTTCTGCGTATTTGACCTGGGCCGGGCGTCCGAATACCCGTGCCTTGGCTTCCATGAAATCGAGGAACTCTTTACCGGAAATAGGGGTTTGCGGGCCGCCGGGGTGTTCTTCATCATAAAATTGGGAGCGAAAAGCGAGAATTGCCTTCATTTTTTGATCGAACCAGGGCGTGATATCCACCACAAAATCGGGCGTCAATTGTTTGTCCTGAATGTAGTGGTAAACGGTTTTAGGTCGCCAGGGTGCTTGGAGCTTGCCGTCCGGCCCTGCGGTTTCGATTTTGGGCAATCCGGCATAAAAACAGGCATCCGCCACCAATCTGGCCGAACGGCCGTGGTCGGGGTGGCGATCGTCCGGGGCATTGCACAATACAATATCGGGCTGGTAGGTTCGGATGGCTCGAATGATTTTATTCAAATTTTCGGGAGACCAGGCAAACAGGCCATCCGGGAGATCCAGCTGCATACGAAAAGCCGCTCCAAGTATCGAAGCAGCCTCCATTGCTTCACGCGTGCGCATCTCTGGCGTGCCCCGGGTGCCGAGTTCGCCAAGGCTAAGATCGAGTAAACCGAAGGACCGCCCCATGGCCGCATGCCGGAGTAAAGTACCGGAAGCGCTCAACTCTACGTCGTCCGGATGAATACCAATTGCGAGAATGTCTGTTTTCATCGTTATTTTTGCCAAATGGAAACAAATCCGACCTACGAGGCACGTATTTCTGCACTGGAAGCAGCATTGCGGGAAGCCGAAAATAAAGCGCAAAAGTACGCGCAAGAAATTGAAAAACTGCGTCAGCAATATGCCGACGATCTTTTTGCCGAACGGCAATTAGCCAAACGCCTGCACGAAGACCGGCACCAACTCCAACTGGACTACGAACGGCTGCGGGTACAAAAAGGCGGGTTCGGCTTAAAGGCAATGGCACTTTTCGGGTTCGGCGGCTTTCTCAGCGCACTGGTGTTATGTATTTTGTATCTGCTGATTCGCCCAAAAGATGACCATACCGCTTCATTTACCAGGTTTCGCGACGCCAACCAGTTCCGGTATGAATTAGCCATCAGCGAGGGCCGTTTTGAAGAGGTGGAAAAAAACCTGTTGCAAAACCAAAACCTGCCGGAAAACAAACTGATCCAGCCGGAGATCGAGTTTGCGCGAAAAATGGTGGGAGCAGCGAAGCGGAGATGTGAAGGGGAGTAAGACGTCATTGGGCGTCATTAATCGTCATTGGGCGTCATTATGTCATTGGGCGTTATTGGGGCGTTATTGGGACGTCATTACGTCATTGGATGTCATTGGGCGACCACGAGGGTCGCCCCTACACGAACCAATTGACAATTTCAGTATGGGCGACCCACGTGGTCGCCCAATGACGATTAATGACGCCCAATGACGATTAATGACGCCCAATGACAATTAATGACGCCCAATGACGATTAATGACGAACAATGACGCCTAATGACGAACAATGACGCCTACTCCCCCTCCCCATACACCGAACAAATCGGACACTTTTCCTTGACGTGCCCACGCGCCGGGCAATACTCCCGCCCGAAATAGATGATTTGCAAATGCAATTTGTTCCAGGTATCTTCCGGAAATAATGCTTTCAGGTCGCGTTCCGTTCTTTCCACGTTTTTCCCGTCACTCAGGCCCCAACGCGCGGCCAGGCGATGAATATGGGTATCAACCGGAAAGGCCGGCACACCGAAGGCCTGCGACATAACGACGGAAGCGGTTTTATGGCCCACTCCCGGCAATGCCTCCAACTCCTCAAAAGATTGCGGTACCTGGCCGTTGTATTTTTCCACCAAAATTTTTGAAAGGCCCCAAATAGCCTTCGATTTAGCCGGCGACAGCCCGCAGGGCATGATGATCTCCCGGATTTCTTCTACCGAAAGTTTAATCATGTCCTGCGGATTATCGGCCCGCGCAAAAAGCAAAGGCGTAATCTGGTTTACCCGTACGTCGGTACATTGAGCCGACAAAACCACTGCAACGAGGAGCGTGTACGCATCCTCGTGTTGGAGCGGAATAGGTGTTTCAGGGTAAAGTTGGTCCAAAATTTTGGCGATTTCCTTCGCTTTACGTTTTGGCGTCATTTTTAGTTTTGTTTCACCGCCTTGACAATCACACTTTGCCGGTCCTCCGACCGTAACGTAACCAGGTAAACACCGGCGGGCAGGGTGTTGCCAAAACGGGTAGTACCCGCACTGGCATTCAGTTGTTGGCTATTCACCACCTGACCCAGCAAATTGCGTACTTCAAGACTCACGTTGTTCCTGTCCGGCCAGTTGTAATTCACTTGAAATTCAGAAACAGACGGATTCGGGGTCAGGAAAAGTTGCGCATTTGGGTCCGGCTCGATAGTCGCAACCGCGCCCGGCGTCACGGTAAATACATCCACGCCGGCCTCCACCAAATGGCCGGGATTTTGATCGATTGCGATAAATTCCACCCGCATATTATCGGTCAAGGGCAAAAAATCCCGCAGATGAATTTCCCCGGAGTAGCGCCACTGGCTTTGCGACAGGCTGTCGGCAAACACGATGGCCGTTTGTTGGCCATTGGAAAGGCGTACCGTAAATTTATCGTTAGGGTTGCCCGAGCCGCCGTCATTAAAAAACCAGTACCAAAAATTCAGCACCGCGTCGGCATATTGGGCCAATTGCATCGCCGGGCTGGACAGGGTAACACTGCCATTGTCTATATCATCAGTGCCGGCGCCTCCACCGGCATTACCTGTAATATAACATTCACTGCCCGCATCGGAATCGATATCTAAATCGGGATTGCTTACCACATTATTAAATATCGTGCCTACCGGTGTGCCGCGTTCCCAAAGTCCGGCAGAAGCGGTGGCCGTGGTGCTCCAGCCTAAATCCAGTTCAAAATCGTCGTAATAGCCAGGCGCTAACGGGATCGAAAGCGTACCATCGGCGTTTACCACCACATTGGCCACCTTATAGCCCCAGGCGCCCGCGCGGTAATTGCCGCCCGGCATACACGAAATATCCACCTTTCCGAAGGCATCCGTTTTGAGATTATACGACTGCACATCGCCATTCAGTGCGATATCGGTATTGGCCAACGGCGTCCCGCCCTGCATATCCATCACAACCGCCGCTACGTTGAACGCCGCTGACGGCTCCAGCGTCACGTTCAGTTCAGTAACTTCCGCTGTTTTCAGCGAAATATTGATTGTTTGGGACAAATAACCCGCTTTACTGATCGTTGCGGTAAAATTGCCCGGTGTAGGTTGGCCGGTGCGATAAATGCCGGTATTATCAGATTGGGTAAAATTCAGTGGATCGGTGTGGTTGATCTTGATATCGGCGCCGATGAGCGCCTGACCGGTACAACCATCTACAATTTGTCCTTCCAGATAACAAGCGCGGAGGTATGTGGGCGACAGCACGAATAAACGCCCGGCGCCGGCTCCCGGGTTCTGGAAAATCGGAATATTGGAAGCCACGATATTGCCCGAGGGCAGGAACGGATAAACGCCCCAACAACCATCGAACTTGCCGTCGGCAGCCCAGGTATCGAAACGCGCCACCTGGATCAGATTGATGGGGCGGTGCGCGTCCACGATCGTCAGGCCGTCGGTGTACCAGGAGGTGATCGCCCAGTCGTTCAGCACATGCGTATTATGACCGATCGATTGCATACCCTCATCGCGGGCAATGCGATCCAGTTCACGGATATCGCCCGGGTCGCTGACGTCGTAGGCAGTTACGAATGAAGGAAATTCTTCGTCGGTGGTTAGAATATGTTGATGGTCGTCGAGCAGCCAGGAATTGTGCGTGAATTTACCCGGCGTCTCTATGGAGCCCAGCAAGACCGGATTGCTTTTATCGCTCATATCGACGATGGACATGATACCGGAGTTAATATGGCAGGCGTACAAGGTGTCGTTGTCTGCGTAGCCGTCGTGTACATAACCGAGTTGATCGAACCTGCCCAGATAAACCGGGTTGTACGGGTCCTGATTCAGATCGTGCGCCAACGCGACTGTCTGGTTACCGCCGTAGGTGTACAGTATGCCTTTAGTGATGTCGATATGCAAGGCGTGAATATTATTCAACTGACCGCTATCCGTATAACTATGGTAGGTCAAATTTGAGCCGGGTAATCCGCTCAGGTCTACGATTTGTACGCCGCCGCCGCCTTCTGTCGTCACGTAAGCATAATGGCCGTAGGTTTTAATTTCCCGCCAGCGGTTGTTCGGTCCGGGAATTTGTACAATCTCATAAATATTTTCCGGATTGGTTACATCAACGATGGACAACCCTTTGGAGGCGCCAACTAAAGCAAATTCCTGCCCATTTTGGGCATAGCCACAAATATTAGACAAGGTTTGACCCGGGTAATCGAGCGTGGCCCGCAGTTGAATGTGGTAGTCTTGGGCATGAAGCGGGAGAGCCAGGGCCAACACAAAGGCAAGCACGGCCGATTGAAGCAGTTTTTTCATGAAAATCAGCAAGGAAAAAGGTTGGTAAGTAAAAAGCAGAACGTTGAATATCGCAACATTCGATAAATATAGGGGGGGCAAAAGTAATACAACCCAAGACAGTTGAGCGTCATCTTCTGTTCACAATCGCCACGGTGAGTCGGCTAATGCACGACAAATCCCCGCTTTCATCCCGTATCTCGATTTGCCACACATGAATCTGCCGGCCCACCCGAACCGGCCGGCAAACGCCGGTGACCATGCCACCCTCGCGGACACTTTTAAGGTGATTGGCATTTATTTCCAATCCAACCCCGGTTTGCGCGGTGGGGTCTTCGATACAGAGTGTACTGGCAATGCTACCCAATGTTTCTGCCAGCACCACATTAGCGCCGCCATGCAAAATCCGGTACGGCTGCACGGTTTTGGCGTTTACCGGCATGGTGGCTGCCACATAATCATCACCGATTTCGGTGAATACGATACCCAGTTCGGCCGACATGGAGTGGGCGCTCAGGGCATTAATTCCTTCAACTGTCGCCGGATGTTTCCAAAGCATTTTATCTTATTTAGTGATTTACACCGTCTACCGTTTACCGTCCACCGTCCACCGTCTACCGTCTACCGTCCACCGTCTACCGTCCACCGTCTACCGTCTACCGCCCACCGTCTACCGTCTACCGTCCACCCCATCTACCGGATTTCCGTTCACCTTGTTGGAAAAATAGGCAAACAAACAAGCCGTCCAGAACGAGTACAGGGAGTAAACCAATGCTGGTTTTACCATTTCCTGCATACCGAGCATATTACTGGCAATCAAAAAAGCGAGCGTGGTATTTTGAACGCCGCTTTCCATGGCAGCCGTGAGTCGCGACGGGTGGGTAAGCCCCATATAGTACATAAAAAAGTAGCCGAAGAGCAAACATGCCGCGTTTTGGATCAACGCCACAGGTGAAATTCGAATAAAATCTTCCAGTGTCAGCCCTGCGCCGCCATGACTTTCCCCGGCAAACATTTTGATCAAAAAAACGATGGCCAGGAACACCAACATTACATATTTGGCCGGAATACGGATTTTATCGGCAAAAATGGGGAAACGATGCCGGACATACACGCCGATGGAAGCCGGAATAATGGTGATAAAAAAGATATGCTGAACAGTTTCCCAAAACGGCAGGTGCAAATCCGTTTCCCGGCCCATAAAAACGCGCAAACCGAGGTTCACGACAAGCGGAATGGAAAACAAGGTGAGAAAACTGTTTATCGACGTAATTGAGAGCGATAAGGCTACATTCCCGCGCCATAAATAGGTCAGAAAACCCGAAGTAGCGCCCCCCGGGCTGGCAGCCAAAATGATGAATCCTACCTTTAATTCGGCCGGCAAGGGAACTATCAGGTTGATGAGAAAGGCAAGAATGGGCAAACCCAGCATCTGCGCACCCAAGGCAGAAAGAAGCGCTTTGGGATAACGAATTATCCGGGTAAAATCGCCCGCCGTGAGCGACAACCCTATGCCAAACATGATCAATCCTAATACGGTACTGACTGCGAGGTCAACAACTTGCGTAGGGGCCAAAATTGTGGTTGTTTGTTTGTGCCAAAGGTAGTTGAAATGTCGAAAGTGATGAATTCAATGTCGCAAGTGTGCAACTTTACACCGGGTTGGCAGAAAAATTAACACCGGGCGCCATACATTTGGAAATAATTGAAACAAAACACCGGCTACCGGTTTTATGTTCGTATGAAAATAACGGCCTTTCACCTTGCAGAGCAATTGGCGCTCAAATCCATCAAAGAAGCGTATGCCGCTACCTTATTGCAGGAAAACCCCTCCGAATTGTTTTACCGCGCAGATGAAACTTCTTTTTTTTATGCTTTCGACTATGGCGTTGTCGTGTTTGCCAATATGCCCGACGTGGATGTAAGCAAAAATTTAATGTTGCTCCAGCAATTCAGTATCAACCCGCTTCCGGAGAAAATACAGGATGATTTCGAGATTATGGAAAAGGAAGGCGAACAACTTACCTTCCATTTCGGCAGCCTTAGCGCGCCAAAACTCACCGATGATGTCATTAAAATAGCCATGCTCAACCTCGCCCAGTCGGTAGCCATGGACTACTACGCGCAACGCGCGCAATCGCTGCTCAGCGAAATCCGGGGCTTTACCAACCAAATGGAAACCGAAGGGAATATCCGGATCAGCCGCGTCAACATGCTGCGCTTCATCGGCCGCACCCTGAACAGCAAAAACAAAGTGGTGGAAAATCTTTATATTTTCGACGGTCCCGACCCTACCTGGGAAGAAGAATACCTCGACCGCGTCCACCGGGGCCTTTCCCGTACCTTCGAGCTGCCCACTCGTTTCAAAGAAATCGAATATACCTTTAAAATCATCGAAGACAATCTCTCCATCTTTCGCGAACTCTACCTGCACCGGGAAAGCAGCAAACTCGAATGGATCATCATCATCCTGATCTGTATCGAGGTGCTCGATCTGTTTTTGTCGAAAATTTTTTAGTAAAACTTTAACGGGACGGCGGCAAAAGGTGTTTTTACCTTTGAGGTGCGTTTTATCACCCTCCTGCATGGAGAATTTTTCCAACTAAATAACGGTGTAAATTAAGCTTATGAAAAATGTTATGCTTCCGTTTCTCTTCGCGGCATCGGCGATCTTCGTCCTGGCCGCTTTTCGATTCGCAGATCAACCATCCGCCCCCAAGGCCGCGTTAAAATGGTACACCTGGGAAGAAGCGGTAGAATTGAATAAAACCAAGCCTAAAAAGATGTTTGTAGACGTGTACACCGATTGGTGCGGCTGGTGCAAACGAATGGATAAATCTACTTTTTCCGACGAAAAAGTGTCCGCTTACATGGCCGCAAATTACTACCCGGTCAAACTCGATGCGGAACAGAAAGCCGAAATAAAATTTAACGGAGAATCCTTCAAATACGTCGACAGCGGAAACGGTCGCGGCGTACACGCACTCGCCTATGCCCTGCTGGACGGGAAAATGGGCTACCCTTCCATGGTCTACCTCAATGAAAAATTTGAACGGATCATGGTTTCGCCAGGATACAAAGAGGCACCCGATATGTTGAAAGAACTCAAATTCGCCGCCGAAGAAAAATACAAAGAGACGAGCTGGGAGGAGTACCGGGAAAACAACTAAAAAAAGGTTCGGGGGTTTGGAGGTTTGGAGGTTTGAAGGTTTCTGGTTAGAAAGTTCGAGGGTTTCTGGCTGCCACTTGCGACCAGAAACCCTCGAACTTTCTAACCAGAAACCGTCAAACCTATAAACCCCCAAACCCCCAAACCCCCAAAATTTATTTCTTCCAGGGCAGTTCCAGCACCCGTTGGGCCGCAATTTCACCAAGACGCACGCCTTCGTCACAATCCATACGAAAATGGACGCCAAGCGGAATGCGGGAATACGCGTCTTCGTATGCCAGGTCTTTGAATGAACTGAGCGTACGGGGCGTGCCGATAAATTCGCTGCGGTAAATATGGCATTTATCGGTAAACGTGTAGGTGCCCGGATGTTTCGAGTTAAATTCGAAGAATGAAGACAAAATTTTGCCGCCGGCGCCCCCAAAACCCGAATGACCGGAAGGATAGGCCGGAAATGCCGGCGTGATACCCTGGTGGCCCGAGACCGGATTGTTCAGCAGAGTCGTCCAGTTGGCTGCATCCGGATAATATTGCGACATCACGCGCCGGATATAAGACACCGGACGTTCCAGGTTGTACACATATTTGGACTGCCAGATTGCCACACTGACGTCATTGAGCGCCATGCCCATTTTGGCATAACATTCAGCGGCTTCTTCGAGGTTCATTTTTTCGGCTTCCACTACCTGGTTGGCCACAGCGATCAGCCGGGCAGGAGGCGAGAAGGTTAAGCCCAGAATATCGTCGCTCCAAAACTCGCCCAGCCAGCGCTGCTCAAAAGCGCCGGGGCCGCCGTCTTTAATATTTTTAACCGTGCTGTATGCCTCGAAGGCTTGAGAAAAAAACAGGGACTGCGGGTTTTCGCTGTAAGGTATCGGGGGGCGGGCCAGTTGTTCTTCTTCTGGCAGGGCGAAGGTGCGCACCTGACCCCAAAAAGGAAACAATGCCTGAACAAAATCAGGGATGGTCGGCTCCCAGAAGCCCGGGCCTTGGGGAGCATTATAAGGCGGCTGCGGGTTCAAAAAAGCATTGTGCGCCGCTTCGTCCGAACGTTCCCAGTCATACACCGCGCGGGCAACTTCCACGCCGCGGGCTTCGGACCTTTCCAAAATCTCCGGCGTGGTTTTCGAAGCATATTCGTTGTGGAGCCGAATCCGGGTCTGTTCAATTTTGGCAAACTCCTGCGCATATTCATTTTCCATGTGGAAAAAGAACCGCTTCATGAGGTAAGCGTATACTTCATTGACGACTGCCGGCCAGTAGTATTCCTTATCTTCATCAAACTTCGGAATAGACAAGCCGGAATACAAATTCGCCATGGAGTTATACTGTGGCATACCCGGCACCACGGCTTCATAGGCGGCAAACCCAAGATATCCCAGTGCATGCGGCACCGGCCCCGGGCGGTAGCCGACGGCGTACCGGTCAATTTGCAGGAAGACATCGTTCCACTCTAAGTAAACTTTATTGTCAAAGGACTTGACTAATGCAACGGGCTGCTCCACCTGGTATTCCCGGCAGGATTGAAAGAAAAATGCACTGAAGACAGCCGTCAGAAATAAATTTCTGAATAGGTAGAATCTTTTCATAAAGATGTTGAGATAAGTAAATGTTGTCAGGAATTCGTCAAATGATATGCCAAATTACCTGTCGGATTAAATAAAACAGCGTTTTAAATATTAAAATTTATTTACACTTTTAAGCAAAATAAATTTAATGAACGCAATTCCAGCGTCAAAGATACATTGTACCGGTGATTTGTTGGACCGGGTGCCTCTATTTTTGAACGGAATCTTCCTAAAACCGCGTGTCATGCTGAAAGCATCTGGCCAAGCGATAACCACCATTTTGCGTTGAACCGGGACACATTTGTCCGTTTTTAATGAAAAAATGAGTTTTAAGTTTAAGCAGATGCTTCCAGCATGACACGCGGTTTTAGGAAGATTCCGTTCAAAAATAGAGGCATATCGCCCCTGGCGTTTGACACACCCTATGCTTACAGACCTGTCCTGTAAGGGATTACATCCGGATTAGGGTAAATTCCGGTAACTAAGAAACCAAAAATAGAGGCACATTTACCCCGCCTTTGAAACACCCTACCCTTTCATCCAATGTCTTTGTTGTTTAGACGGTAAATGCCGCCCCATGCAAACTTTCCCACTCATACAATCCTTCGATGGACAAATATCGCTCACCGGTATCATAATTGAACCCTAAAACCCGGGCGCCTGCGGGCATTTCCGGCAGTTTTTGGGCAATAGCGGCCAACGTGGCGCCGGAACTGATACCGCCAAAAATCCCCTCCTCCAGTGCCGCCCTTTTTGCAAATTCAAAAGCCTCCTCTTTCGAAACGGCGATCACCCCGTCAAGCACGTCAGTATGCAGGTTTTTCGGTATAAAACCGGCGCCAATACCCTGGATTGGATGCGGTCCGGGGTTGCCGCCTGCAATGACTGGGCTGAGCGCAGGCTCCACGGCGAAAACCTTGAGTTGCGGAAATTTTTCCTTCAGTACCGCACCCACTGCTGAAATATGACCGCCCGTGCCAACGCCCGTGATCAGGTAGTCGATACCCTCCGGGAAATCGGCCAGTATTTCCTGGGCCGTAGTGCGCCGGTGAATGGCAATATTTGCCTCATTTTCAAACTGTTGCGGCATCCACGCATTGGGAATTTCACGCAACAGCTCCTGCGCCCGCTCAATAGCGCCTTTCATACCTTTTTCCCGGGGCGTCAGGTCAAATTGAGCGCCATAAGCCGCCATCAGACGCCGGCGCTCTACCGACATACTTTCGGGCATAACCAGTATAAGTTTATACCCTTTCACCGCTGCAACCATAGCCAGCCCGATACCGGTGTTTCCACTGGTGGGTTCCACAATGATGCTACCCGGCTGTAATTCGCCTTTGCGCTCGGCTTCTTCTATCATGGACAAGGCAATCCGGTCTTTAATGCTGCCACCGGGGTTGGAGCGCTCCAGTTTGATCCAAACTTCATGCGTATGGCCAAATAACCGGTTGATCCGGACGTGCGGCGTATTGCCGATGGTGTCTAAAATGTTGTTCGCTTTCATGTTCCCAAACGATTGTAAATTGATTTATAAATGAAATTTAATGACTAATGACGATCAATGACTAATGACGATCAATGACTAATGACGATCAATGACCAATGACGATCAATGACTAATGACGATCAATGACGACCAATGACCAATTTAAATGACGAAATTCCATGGCTCCTCCACCATTTTCGTACGCACTTTTACTTGCGGCTGGTGCAATACGATGGAATTCGGGGGTACACTGGCTGTCACCCAGGAGTTACCGCCAATCACCGAATCATGCCCGATGACCGTTTTGCCGCCCAGAATGGTACTATTGGCATACAGGATACAATTGTTTTCGATGGTCGGGTGGCGTTTTACGTTGGCCAGCGATTTATCCACCTGAAGGGCGCCCAAGGTGACGCCCTGATAAATTTTTACATTATTCCCAATAACCGCCGTAGCGCCGATGACCACACCGGTACCGTGATCTATAAAAAAGGAGTGTCCGATGGATGCCGCCGGATGAATATCGATGCCCGTTTTTCCATGTACATATTCGGAAAAAACCCGGGGCAACAAAGGAGCGCCCAAATGGTGGAGCTCATGCGCAATCCGGTAGATTGAAATGGCATAAAAACCCGGGTAAGTAGCAATCACCTCCTCTATGCAGGTGGCGGCCGGGTCGAATTGCAAAATGGCCTCGGCGTCTTCGAGCAATGCTACCCGCACCGCCGGCAACCGGGAGAAAAACGCTTGGGCAAGTTTGGCGGCAGCGCCATTTTTATCGTGCAGGAGCGGGCGCAACAATTGCTCCAGATCATCGCTCAACACGGCGTATTGTACTTTTGCCGGCCGGGGATGGTGGCAATGAACCGGAAACAAAAAATTAACCAATTCATCGGCCAGTTCATGCGCTTCCGATTTGGGCGGAACTAAGGTGGTAAAGCGTACCCGGTCGCTGTCGAGTTGCGTAAAAAAATGTTCCAAACTGGATTTCATATCAGACAGAATTAAAAAAAACACCCTTTCCCGGATCGCCGGGAAAGGGTGTTTTCAACTATGGAGAAAATAATTTTACTAGTATTATTTTGCCCTACAGTAGTTGCACGCTCGCCCCGTAACGGAGGAACAACAGCAACAACATGCATTAACCGGAGCAATTGACCTGTTCATTATCTTTTCTTTGACTGCAAACATATACCCGTCCTTAACAAAAACCAAACCGGATTTGTTTTTTAACGGTAAAATCACAGCAAACCCGGATAAAAGATCGTTCAATCTCCGGGTTGAGGTACCTTTGCACACCTATTATAATAACCACACTGATTGTACACTTGAAAGATATATTTATCATCGATGGCGTGCGAACGCCGATCGGCAGCTTTGGCGGCAGCCTGTCGCCGGTGCGTACCGACGACCTGGCAGCACATGTTTTACAGAAACTCCTGGAACGGCACCCTGCGCTCGATCCGGCGGCCATTGCCGACGTCATTCTTGGATGCGCCAACCAGGCCGGTGAAGACAACCGAAACGTCGCCCGAATGGCTTTGTTATTGGCAGGCCTGCCTTGGTCGGTTCCAGGCGAAACCGTCAACCGTCTTTGCGCCAGTGGGATGGCTGCGGTCGTGCATGCCGGCCGGGCCGTTCAGGCGGGCGATGGCGACATCTTCCTTGCCGGCGGCGTGGAACACATGACCAGAGCGCCTTATGTACTAAGCAAATCGGCAAAACCCTTCGGCACGGACGCCCAGATGTTCGATTCCAGTTTCGGCTGGCGATTCATCAACCCGCGCATGCAGGATTTATACGGAACCGAGGCTATGGGACAAACCGCGGAAAACCTGGCGGATCTATACCGGATCAGCCGGGAGGATCAGGATAAATTTGCCCTGTGGAGCCAGCAAAAGGCTGCCCGGGCCCGGAGTACCGGACGGCTGAACGAAGAAATCATCCCGGTCCCGACACCACGACCCAAAAACGAGACCGTTCTGGTAGCACAGGATGAGTTTATCAAACCGGATACCTCTCTGGAGGTTTTAGCCAAACTTAAACCGGCTTTCAAAAAGGAAGGGACCGTGACAGCCGGCAATGCATCCGGCCTGAACGACGGCGCCGCCGCCTTGCTCATTGCATCGGAAACAGGCATGGAGCAACACCAATTGAAACCGTTAGCCCGGATGGTGAGTTCGGCCGTGGTAGGTGTGGAGCCCCGGATTATGGGCATCGGGCCGGTACAGGCTTCTCGCAATGCGTTGGCCAAGGCAGGCCTGCGAATGGAAGATATTTCCGTCATTGAACTGAACGAAGCGTTCGCCGCCCAAGTACTCGCCTGTACCCGCCAACTCGACCTGGCCGACGACGATCCGCGACTCAACCCGAATGGCGGCGCTATTGCATTGGGACACCCCCTGGGCATGTCGGGCGCCCGGCTGATCCTGACCGCTGCACGCGAATTGCACCATACGAACGGGCGTTATGCGCTATGCACCATGTGTATCGGAGTAGGACAAGGGTATGCCGTGGTGTTGGAGCGTACCTGACCCACCAATGCCCAAATGACGCCCAATGACGTTTCTAATGACGCCTAAAGCGTATCTTGAACCGGCTCCGGCAGCGGAGATGCTTCCGCGCGTTGGAAATGCATTTCGAATTGCATACCCCGCAATTCGAGGTCGAGTACCAGCGTAGAATCACTCAAACTTTGGATGATATACTTAATAGGAGGCGTGCTTTTTTGCCGGATTTCATTATGACTCACCGTGTAATCCATGGGTTCTTCCGGGCCGATGGGTAGGTTGGTTATCATTTTACCATCATCACCGAACCGGAAATAAGTACCGCTCAGGGTTTCGGTCTGTCTTTGGTTCCGAAACCCCTGCACGATCTCCCAGCGTCCGATCAGGGCAAGGTTATTACTCTTCGTTTCATCATCGCAGGACAAAACAAGTAAAGTAAAGGAAAAACACGTCAGGGTAAAGACAGTGAGGCGTGCAAACATCTCAATATGATTTACTTGATCTCCGCAAATCCAAATCCCAAATGGGGAAACTCACCAAATCCGGCATAGTAGCAATATTCCATTAGCGGTATGGGCATGCTGACTTCAAACTCGAAGACAAAACCCCGAAGCTGCGTAATGCCGTCCGGGTTAGGCTTCAGGTGAATCAGCCGGGATTTGGCTTGGCCCAGCAACCTATATTGCATTGGAAACGCCGGGTCGAGCATTTTAAGTGCGGCCAGCGACTTATATTGCATGGCACCTTTGAACCGGCGAACGGCATGGTTGAAAAAACTGATATCGTACGCTTCGTTATCCGGCAACAGGTACAAATTGGCGGCTTTACCCTCTTCAACCGAAGTAATTGAAATGGGCGACACCGCCTTGAACTGCATGGTGTCTTTAAAATTCGGTCGTGGCATAATCTGCCAATGTTTCACCTCGAATTGTGCCGGGCGGCCCTCAACAGTGCCAAGTGTGAGCGGTAATTGCCGGAATAGGTGTACAATTTGTTGTTCGAATGCGGGATCGATGTAAAACGACACACTCAGTTTTACCTGATTTCCCATCAGTTTGAACTCCTGTTTCACCTGGTCCATTTCATAGGGGTAAATGGCCAGCGAACTGAACGAAAAATGTTTGAAATTGCGGGTATTGAGGTCAAACCCCCGCTGCTGTACCCACGCGGACAGCTCCGCTCCGGCATTAGCGAGCACGGAAAATATCCAGTTGGATATTTCTGATTGGTAGTTAATTGGAATAATGGCGCCCTTCTGACAAGAAAGACTAAACTGGATGCGCATAGTTATTGGTTATGATTAAAGAAAAGATTAAGGGTTCTGACGAAATACTGCTTTGGTTCCATGTTTTCCCCTAAGATCGTCTTTTCACCGCGAAAAGTACGCAAAAGTTAAAACTGGCAAGAAAAAAAATAAAAAAGGCTCTCCCGGCCGGTTGAAGGTTTCCTTTGCTCTGCTATGTGTGCCACTCGATCTCTGACAAGTCCGCTTGGCACGAACATCCCTCTGTACAGCAGTTTGCCGACGCGCAATAAATCGGCATGCAAAGTAATTTCCTTCGTTGGCACGGGAAAGCCCGGCAAGAATTCAGCGTGTTAAGTGCACGGTATCCAAGAGATTATACGAGAATACCGGCCACCAAAGATTAAAAAAAGCGATTGACCTTAGGCGGGGGCAAAAGGGTATATTTTTAGCGTTTTCAGGGCAAAAGGTTTATATAAAACAACTTTTAACGGCTAATATAAATGGTTAGGGTGTTTCCAATTCTGTGATAATATAATCACGGTCATCTCCGGAATTTGAACGATCATTTGTGGTTGTTCGTGTATCTTGCTTTTGGATTGGCGTTTGAGTGTTCAGGTTTGCAAAGAGGAGGCCGAGGATAAAGAAGATGTAAGGCATGGTGCGGAAACTTTTGTTTGTCAGAAAATCTGGGTCAAAAGTCCGGCCACATCCACCTTAAAAAAAGGACAAAAATCTCCGTTTCAATCCATGCAGATTGAAGGTTAAAACACTTTTCCTGCCTCCTCATGATTGCAGGAAAAGTCATCTGTAAACAGGCTCGCATTCATAAGCCATTGCGAAAATAATATAAATAATTATCTGTTACATTTTTAAATATTTGATCTTTATTTTATATTTTAAAAATTTGCAACGAATTCTTATACCTATCAAGACTGAAAACTAGGCTTTATAAAAACTCAGGCTTTACGCATCCGTTTGGAAATTTGATTTTATTTTTGAGATTAATTACCAGACTGAATTAACGATCCCTCAATTTTAGGTGGAACCTGAACCGCACCAATCTTTCTACTTAAAAGAACTCATCTGCTTATTTCATTAATTGATAGGGCAAAATTCAATTCTTTTCTGCCTTAAAAACAGGACAAAAACACAAAATTCAATCCATGCAGATTGTTAGAACACCTTATGTTATTGCCAAAGCGCTAAAAATGGCCGAAAATGGAATTTGACGTTTTAAAAGACCTGGTCCGAATCATTACCCGAAATAAGGTAAAACAAATCGAGGTGTTGGGCAACTCAGACCAGGAGGGCAGCCGAACGGAAGAATTGTACGAAGGCATCAGTAAAGAGCGGTTTACGTCGGATGAAGAAGCCGCCAAGTTTTTTTTTGGGACAAACGAGAAGGACCCAAACTACCGGAAGCTCCGCAACAAGTTGATGCGTCAATTAATCAATACCGCTTTCTTCATCGATGTGCAGCAGCCGATGTTTAACGAGCGCAGCAAAGCCCAATACCATTGTTACCGGGATTATGCTGCCGCATTCATTTTAAGGACCAGGGAGGCACATCAATCGAGCGTTTATTTACTACAGCAGGTACTGGAACAGGCCATCAAGTTCGAATTCACCGAACTAATTGCAGATATCTGCCGTCAATTACGCTCGCAATTTGCACGAACTCCGGGCGACTCCTCTAACCATGAAAAATTCAGTGAATTACATCGGATATATGAGGAGAAACGTTATTTAGAGTTTAAAGCCTTCGATTACCAGGAAAATCTTATCCATCATTATATCAATGGCCGGTCTACAAATGAAGAGGTACATAACCTGGCCAACCAATATTTTGAAGAACTGCTCCCCAAAGCGCCCAGCGTAGATACTGTTCAATTTTATTTACACACCTATCATGTTGGAGTAATCAAATTTTTGTCGGCAAATGATTGCAAAAAATCTGTTGAAATCTGTGATGAGGCCTTACAAATTCTCCAGGCTCGGAAGAATTCCAATGGCGGCGCCCTACTCTCCTTTGCCATCCAAAAACTGGGTTGCCTGACGCAGTTACGCCAGTTTGAAGCCGACGACAAAACGGCGCTTTACTGTTTCAGTCTGGTGGAAGAAGGCGGCTTTAACTGGTTCCGGGTCATGGAACTACAGTTTTACAATCGTATATACAGCCATCGATACCAGGATGCCCTTGACATTTATGCCAAAGCCGTACAGCATACCCGTTTTAATCTCCTGAACGGTAGTTACCGGGAACTCTGGACCCTCTGCGGCGGGTATCTGCATTTGCTGGCTCTCTTGGGGAAACTCCAGCCAAAAAACGTGGAAGAGGTCGCCGGATTCTTCCGCCCGGTCAAATTTCAGAACGACTTCGAGGTCATGGACAAGGAAAAATCAGGTATGAATATACCGCGTATCCTGCTTCCGATCATGGTGAGCATTGTAACCGGCGCTTATGAAGAGGAGTTCGGCCAATCGGTGGAATCCTTAGAAAAATACCGGAAACGGTACTTAGACAACGACACAAACCGCCGCAGCGCTATATTCCTCCGGATGCTGCTGGCATTGGCCAAAAAATCCTTCGATGGCGATCGGGCACTGCGGAAAATGGAAAAAGAAAGGGAACAACTCAAACAACTTCCCCCACAAATGGCCGGGCAAAATTTCGCTGTGGAAATTATCCCGTACGAGGATTTGTGGGAGATGTTGTCGAAGCGTTGATCATTTGCGGTTGCCTAACAGGCGAAGCATATACAGGAAGAGATTGATAAAATCGAGGTATAGGGCCAAAGAGCCCATGATCGCCTCTTTGTGATCCTCTTCCGTGCCTTCGTTGCCGATGATATTCATGTCTTTAATCTTCTGCGTATCGTAGGCCACCAGACCCACGAAAATAAGGATACCCGCGTAGGTCGTGATCCAGTAGAGGATTGGGTTATTAAAGAACATATTGACTACCGATGCCAGGATCAGGCCGATCAGGGCCATCATCAGCAGGCTGCCCCATTTGGTCAGGTCGCGTTTGGTATAGTACCCGTACAAACTCATGGCGCCGAAGGTAGCGGCCGTCACGAAAAACGTGCCGGCTATCGAGGCCGTGGTGTAGAGTACAAAAATGACCGAAAGCGTAAGCCCGTTCAAAAAAGAATAAAATAAAAACCAGCCGGTTGCTGCAGCAGCGCTCAGGCGCTGTATGGCGGAAGACAGGTACCAAACCAAGCCTAACTCGGCGATAATCAAGCCGTAGAATAAAATCTTGTTACCAAAAATCAGCTCCAGAATGGCGGGCGACGATGCGGTGATCAGCGCCGTTATCGCTGTGAGCGCCAAAGCCCCGCACATCCAGGCATATACTTTGGCAATAAAAGTGACTTGTTCGCGCCGGATTTGTTCGGCGTCCAAAATCAGGTTGTTCATATAATGGGAAAGTGTTTTTGTGTTTGGGTGTTTTTGTGTTTGGGTGTTTGGGTGTTTGGGTGTTTTTGTGTTTTGCTCAGACTAAAACACTAAAACACCCAAACACTAAAACACCTCCAAAAATTAAGAATCAAAAAACGAATCGTACTGATTACCGCTGCGCTCCTGGCGGACGGGCGCTTTGGCGGGGGCATTCAGATCCAATACCTCTTTAGGGTTGTTGGCTTTGGCGATAATGCTCGCCTTGTCTTTGCCCAACAGGAAGGAAACGCCTTCTTTCTCCCATTTTTCCAACATATCCAGGCCCTCCTCTTCAAAAACGCCGTTTTGCAGGTCGATCGACTCCATGAAGTTTTTGGACATATCCATAAAACGTTCCATTTCGCCCACCTTTTGCCCGACATCTTCTGCCATGGCCTCCAGGGCCATATCGTACATATATTTCTTATCGCTGTTACCGCTCAGAATGTTCATGGCCGAGCGGATCGCCGAATGGCTCGCTTTGATGGCTTTATATTCCTGTTCTTTTACGACGACTTGGTCTGACAGGTCTTCGAGCATGATCTCGGAATTTTCGTACATTTTGGTCAATACCCTGTACAACACCTCCATCCGTTTGTACAGGTCTTCCAATTTCATGTTGGATTCCTGCAAACGGCCGGCTTTGCGCGCTTTGAGCACCATAATGGCTTCTTTCCCGGTTTCTTTTGCCTTGCTGGCAATACCCAGGTTCGTCTGAATTTCCCGTTGGTTCGTCCGGATCATTTCCGACAATTTATACATCTGGCCCTTCAGCCGGCTGATTTGGGTGTTCATCGATCCCAGGTTATCCTTCAGCTCCTCAATATAACTTTTTAAGATACCTATCGGGTCGAGCTGAACGAACAATCCGGTGAGCCAGCGCATCACCGATTTGTACATGTACCACACTAAATTACGCATCTTCGGGTCGAGTACCACGTAAACGACGCCGGCCAATGCGGCAAGCATACCGGCAAGGTACAAGGTGTTTTCCGCCAGACTGATCAGGGTGGGTAACGCCTTATATAATAGGTATCCGCCGCCCAGAACGAAGGCGGCCATAAACAAACCACCGGCTACCCCTTCAGGGCGCTCCCAGAAACCTTTGGGTTTTAACGGCTGCAAATCATTGCTCATATATCAAAAATGGTGTTTTACGCGTGAAAACAAAGTGCAAATATGCGGTTATCCCGGAAAATTTACTGCTTGAAAATACTTCCGAGAAACATCCGGACGGCCCGGCGAAAACGGTCGTTTACAAAATATAAAATGATGAATGCCAGGACAAAAATCCAGAACATGCCCAACACAATATTTAATGCTTTGAAAGCCAGCCATAAAATAAGCAAGCCTGCAATAAAAGCAATGATCGGGTTTTTAATTAAATCGTTCATTTTTAGATGTTTTGTAATTAAGACTTGAAAAATAATGCAAGGATATCGAAAAGTGGCCTGCATCAAACAAGGGTCAAAAATGAAGGACAAAGTACCGGGTATCACAAAATCGTCGTCAACAATCCGGGAATTTCGGACAAAGTAAGGCAAAAGCAAGGATTAATTGTTTTAGCAGGGGAATGAATTTATTCTGGGTGTCTCAAATTGAATTTTTAGAAAAACTCAATTTGAGCCCCCCCCGAATAAATTCATTTACAAATTTTTTAACGCAAATATGGCGTAGGGCCGAACGGTTTTAATCTTACCATCTTCAAACTATCCATAAATTCGCCCCCGTCCACCGTCCACCGTCTACCGTCCACCGTCTATGACCTTCGAGATTACCATTCCCGTATTGAATGAGGAGGAAACCCTGGATCGCCAAATCCGTATCCTGCATGATTTTCTTTGCCGGCATTTCCCCGACCGGGGAGAGCAGTGGCATATTGTAATTGCCGACAATGGGAGCGCCGACCAAACGCCGCATATAGCGGAAGCGCTGATGGATGAATTGCCCGAAGTGTACCTGGTAAGGGTGCCGGAACGCGGTGTAGGCCTGGCATTAAAAACATCCTGGGGGCAAAGCAAGGCTGATATAGTAGGCTATATGGACCTTGACTTAGCCACTGATTTGCAGCATTTTATACAAGCGTACAATGCCCTCGGCACAGAGGGATACGATCTGGTGTACGGCACCCGGCTGCACCCGAAGTCGAGAGTAATCGGCCGAACGCTGAAACGGGAGATCACTTCCCGGGTATTCAATTTTATTTTAAAAACTTATTTGGGCACCCGGTTCTCGGACGGCATGTGCGGCTTCAAATGGTTAAAACGCGAATTTGTGCGCCCGCTTATGGATGGCGGCGCCATCAGCAACGGGTGGTTTTTCAGCACGGAACTGCTCTCCGTAGCCGAATGGAAAGGGTTGAATATCTGTGAGTTGCCGGTCAAATGGACCGACGATACTTCCGGTAGCAAAGTTAAAATTGGTCCGCTGGCCCGCCAGTATTTAAAAGCAATGGCGATTTTGAAAAAACGAAAACCGTAAAATGGAAACAAAAACACTAATGCTCGGCACGGCCCAATGGGGCTGGACGGTTTCGCGCGAAGAGGCTTTCCATCTAATGGACGCCTGGCTGGCAGCAGGATTTCGCCACATCGACGCCGCTACCAACTACCCGATCAACAAAAACCCGGCAGATTTCCGGGCATCGGAACACATTCTGCTTGAGTACATCCGGACGCATGGGATCAGGGACTTGAAAATTAACATGAAGATCGGCGCTTTGGACAACTTGCGCACCCCGGACATCAACTCGTCGCCTTCGTTTATCCTGATGATGTCAGAGGAATACAAACGTGTTTTCGGTGAAAACCTGCATGGTATTATGCTCCATTGGGACAACCGGTCGGACGTTGTCGAAGTGCATAGGTCATTGGAAGCGCTCGCCACAGTACAGCAAACGTTAAACGTGCGGCCTGGTTTGTCCGGGATAAAATATCCTGAAGTATATGCCGCCGCAAACCGCGAACTCGGTTTGACATTCGATGTAGAAGGAAAACACAATATCCTGCACACGGACCTTCCGCGATACGCGCCCCTTTTTTCTGCCGATTCCGGGGGAAGCACGCCACTCCACCGCTTTTTTGGATATGGCATTAATGCCGGCGGTTTAAAATTGGAAGGCCCCTACCCTGCCGGTAGCACCTATCTCGCCCGCGGTGGCAACCCGGAAAATGTTGTTGTCACCCTGGAGCAAATTCGCAAAAAAATACCCGATTGGAACCTGGCTTTCGTTCGCCCCCCCGTCCGGACGATGAACCACCTGGGGTTAATTTTTGCAGGACTCCATCCAGCCGTGCATGGGATTGTTTTAGGCTTGCGGTCGGTCGCACAGTTAAAGGAAACCCTTGATTTCTGGCGAAATCTGGAGATATATGATTACAGCGATATCTGGAAGGCGCTGAACAAATTGGAAAAATGATAAAACCGGAATATTTCGACGCTGTCGTTATTGGAGGAGGCATATTTGGCTGTTATGCAGCGCTATACCTGGCCGGACAAGGCCGGCGGGTGGCCCTTTTGGAAAAAGAATCCCGTTTGTTTCAAAAAGCATCGTTGGTCAACCAGGCCCGGCTGCATGGTGGCTACCATTACCCGCGCAGTATTGCGACGGCGGCCCTGAGCGACGAACACAAAGAGCGTTTTACTGCCGAGCACCGGCAGTTCGTCCATTTTTCTTTTGAAAAATACTACGCGATTGACCGCTTCGGCTCTTTCACCGACGCGGAGCAATTCGAACGATTTTGCCGGCACCTGCAAATCCGGTGTGAACGTATTACCGAACATCCACTGTTCAATTTTAACCGCATGGAGGCTCTCTACCTGACGGAAGAGTATTCCTTCGATCCCGTTCTATTGCGCGAACACTACACACAACGGGTTGAAAATCACCCCGGTATTCGTGTATTGAAGCCCGTTCAACTACTCGCGGCCAATCCAGAAGGGGCTGATTGGACTATTGAATATAAAATTTCCGACGCAGCCCTCAAAACTCAAAACTCAAAACTCAAAACTCAAATAGTTATCAACGCCACCTATTCCGCCACCAATGCGGTTAACTGCCTTTTTGGAGTAGGCCAGCTGGATTTGACACACGAAATTTCAGAAATCGCCTTTATTACCTCGCGACAGTTCCGGAACATGGGCCTGACCGTCATGGACGGCCCTTTCGGTTCCATCATGCCTTATGGCCTGAGCGGGTTACTCTCTTTATCTTCGGTAGCTTATACGCACCATAAAATATCGTACGACAACCTGCCCCGTTTCGATTGTCAGACACCCGAAGACCTGCGCTGTACGCCGGAAGCGCCGGGTATTTGCACCGAATGCCCCCGCCGCCCTGCCAGCAATGCCTATAAAATGCTGCAACAGATGCAGCAATATTTTTCCGATGCGGTGCAATTCGAACACCTGTTTTCCTATTTTACCATAAAATCGAAGTTGAAAGCAAACTACATCGATGATGGCCGGCCGACCGAAATTGCGCAACTGAGCAACAATCCCCGATTTTACTGCCTTTTTGCCGGAAAAGTCAACTCCATTTATGAAATAGAAAAAATCGTTTGAACTAATGAAAGGTTATTTTGCCGGATTACAGCAGTTATACCGGCAGAAAAAAGCCGAAAAAGAAATAGACTTGTTTTAATTATGCAACGTTCAGATTTTATCAAAAAATCCATGCTCGGACTATTCGCCCTCACTTCGCTGCGTTCGTTGAAACAATTCAGCGATGGACTTGAGCCCCAGGAAAATAAAATGCCGGCGCTTTTTATGGGCCATGGCAGCCCGATGAATGCTCTGGAAGACAATGAGTTTACGCTGGGCTGGCAGTCTCTGACGAAAAATTTACCCAAACCCAAGGCAATTCTTTGCGTTTCAGCACACTGGGAAACGCGTGGCACCTACGTGACCGCTATGGAAAAACCGAAGACCATCCACGATTTCGGCGGATTTCCACCGGAGTTGCACGCCGTACAGTATCCTGCGCCAGGCAGCCCGGAACTGGCCAAACAAACGGCCGGTTTAATCAAAAAAACGGAGGTCGGATTGGACTATGAGTGGGGCTTCGACCATGGCTCCTGGTCTGTGGTAAAACGGATGTACCCCAATGCCGATATACCCATGATCCAAATGAGCCTGGATCACTACAAAGATGCTCGATGGCACTACGAACTGGCCCGGGAACTCGGAGAATTGCGAAAAAAAGGCATCCTCATTATAGGCAGCGGGAACATGGTACACAATCTGCGCATGCTGAACTGGCAAAATCCCGGCGACAAATACGATTGGGCGGAGGAAGCCAATACGACCTTCAAGTCGCTCATCGAAAAAGGCGACCATCAGCCCCTCATCAATTACACCGCTTTGGGCAAGCCGGCCGCCCTGGCCATCCCTACACCGGAGCATTATTTGCCGTTGCTTTACGTGTTGGGTTTAAAGGAAGAAAAAGATTCTGTCCGGTTTTTTAATGATAAAACCGTCATGGGCTCCATTGCCATGACTTCTGTTCAAATTGGATAAGCGTTAAATCCCGCTCAGCAGCCAACCCATGTAAACGAAATACAACAGCAACATAGCGGCACCTTCCATTCGGTATAATACCCTCGGAGTGAAAACAAGGCAACCGATAAACATCATCAGCGTAGCCAAAATACATACCCCAAAATCGACCACGGAAATATTGCCGACCGGCAAGGGCGCCACCGTGGCACTTACACCCAGGATGAGGAAGACATTGAATATGTTGGACCCGACGATATTACCCACCGCAAGATCGGCCTTGCCACGCATAGCCGCCACGATGGAGGTAGCCAATTCCGGAATGGAAGTACCGATAGACACCAATGTCAGGCCGATAACCGCTTCACTGACGCCGAAGCCACGTGCCACGGCTACGGCGGCATCCACGATAAACTGGCCACCGAATACTAATCCGGTCAGCCCCGCAACGGTGAGCAATATGGCGATCCATACAGGCTTGGGCGATGATTCAAGTTTCCCGGCTGCAAATGCCGGGCTCTGCCGGGCTACTTCGTACATATAATATAGGTAAATAGCAAAAAAGCAGAGCAGCACCGTGCCATCGGAGCGGGAAATAACGGCCTCTGCTGTGCCATCCAAAAACACGTCACCGGCTAGCAAAAATGCCACAATAACGCCCAGCAAACTGAGCGGTATTTCTTTCCAAACGGTGTTTCGCTGAATATGAAGCGGGCTTAAAATAGCCGTGATGCCCAAAATAACGCAGATATTGACGATATTACTGCCAATGACATTACCGAGTGCCACTTCAGCGGTTCCGTTTCGGGCAGCGACTACCGATACGACCAATTCAGGGGCTGATGTGCCAAAGGCGACAACGGTGAGGCCGATTACCAAATCCGAAATATTCAGGCGTTTGGCCAATGACGAAGCCCCATCGACCACCCATCGCGCACCAAAAGAAACCAATAAAACACCAAGAGCGATCAACAAGAATTGCGTGAGCATACGCCGGAATTGATTTTTCGGCAATCGTTTTGAAGCCGGATGCTGAGATGAAGGGCCGAAAGTCCGGCAATTCCCCGAATTTTACAAAAGTATTACCCTGTAGCGCTCGGGCAAGCATGTTCCCTCACCCGATTTTTTATATTTCCTGTAGCTTGCACCCTAAATTTAAGTGTATGAAGAAATTTGCCAGCCTTGTAGAGGCTATTGACGATTTACGCCGGCGAGGATTTACAAATGATTTCAACCTGAAAGAAAATTGTATTGAATGCGGCCGCTTGCAATTGCAGTTGCATCCCGACGATTTTGAGATCGTTGAAGTGTATCGTTTTGAAGGTTCCACTAATCCGGACGACAGTTCAGTATTATATGCCATTGAAGGCAAAGACGGTTTGAAAGGTGTGTTGGTAGATGCTTATGGCGTATATGCCAACCCGGTTTCAACGGAATTGTTAGCCAAATTGCAAGTAAAACACGACAGCATCTAAACCCGAAGCCGGCATGAGTACCCTGTTAATCGGAAGTTTTTTGTTAAGTATCTTCCACGCACTCATCCCCAGCCACTGGCTTCCGGTGCTGGCCATTGGCCGCCAGGAGGGCTGGTCGAAACGTCATACCCTCTGGATCACCTTCCTGACGGGCATGGCACATGTATTGAGCACCGTATTGGCAGGGGGGATTCTGGCAGCGCTTGGCGGGCTGCTGGCACACCGGGTGGAAACATTCACCCAATGGCTGGCGCCGGCACTACTGCTGGCGCTAGGCACTTTTTACGTGTACCAGCACTACCGGCATCACCACTTTCACCTGCAACGGCAAACTGGCCGCTGGGGCGTGGTCGGCACACTCGCCCTGGCCATGTTCCTGTCGCCCTGTCTCGAAATTGAAGGATATTTTTTAGCCGCCGGGCAATACGGGGCAGGCTTTGTCGCATTGTTGGCACTACTGTACGCCGTGGTGACGGTAAGCGGCATGTTAATATGGATGCGCCTGGCCCTGAGCGGCTTACAACGTCTCGACTGGCACGCCTGGGAGCACTATGCAGGACTCATTACCGGCCTGACGCTGATCCTTTCCGGTCTGGCGCTGTTCTGGTTAGATTAACAAGTTTTGAGTTTTGAGTTTTGAGTTTTGAGGTATGGCACACACACACCGCGATCATCATCATCACCACGGCCCGCCCCCCGACGGACAGGTCAACCGCGCCTTTCTGATCGGTATCGGGCTGAATCTGGCGTTTGTGATGGTAGAGATCGCGGCCGGACTTCTCGCCGGCTCGTTGGCGCTGCTGACCGATGCGGGCCATAACCTGGGCGACGTAGGCAGCCTGGCGCTTGCGTTATTAGCGATTCGGCTGGCGCGCATACGCCCCTCGGGCCGTTATTCTTATGGCTATCGCAAATTCACGATATGGGCATCTCTGGCGAATTCCTTGTTACTGCTGGTCGCCGTCGGTGTGATTGGGTACGAAGCGGCACAACGGCTTTCGGAGCCGCCGGCAGTCCAGGGTTATACCGTGGCATTAGTGGCAGGTATCGGTATTGTTGTCAATACGGTTTCGGCATGGTTGTTCCACCGGAACAAAGAGCAAGACCTGAACATTAAAGGCGCTTATTTGCACCTGGCCGCCGACGCCGCAGTATCGGCAGGCGTAGTGATTGCCGGACTTTTAATCCAGTTCACCGGTTGGCAATGGCTCGATCCGGCCATCAGTTTCCTTATACTGGGTGTTATTTTATGGAGTACCTGGGGACTGTTGCGCGATAGCTTCCGGCTGGCGCTGGATGGGGTTCCTCCGCAGATTGATCCCGAAGCCGTGCGCCGGGCAGCCCTTGATTTGAATGGGATTGTTGGTATTCACCACATACATGTATGGGCTATGAGTACCACACAAAATGCACTGACGGCGCATTTGGTACTCGCGGATACGGTTAAGCCGGAAGCCGTTGCAGGGATCAAACACCAATTTCGTCATACATTAGAACACCTGCACATTGTACACGCGACCTTAGAGACGGAATATGAGTCGGAGAATTGCCACTGCAAGGATTGCGGGAATTAAAGCATTAAATACCCAACGCTTCCCGATCTCCTTTTTTTAATGTTTTCGCCACCTGTTCATACGAGTGATCAATCAGGTGCCGAAGCATTTTTTCATCTAAGGAACCTTCAAAATCCACCGTATTCCAGTGTTTTTTGTTCATGTGCCAACCCGGTTGCACTTCGGGCCAGCGTTCCCGGAGTTCCACCGCGTAGTCGGGTTCGCATTTTAAATTTACAGTAAAAGTCTCGCTGTCTAAACCCGTGATGGCAAAAATTTTCCCGCCGACCCGTAAACACAGGGTCACTTCGTCGAACGGAAAATCTTCCGTGACGCCTGTTTTAGACAGGCAATATTCCCGAAATGAATCAATATTCATATATGGTCTGAACTGTAATCCAAAATCTATCCCGGGTGCTCAGGACAATCCGCATTCCGCAATCCGTATTCAAAACAGCCCGTGCAGTTCTGCCTGCACCATCTCCAGTACCTTGCCGGAGTCTTCCTTGCTGTTCTGAAAGTCAAGATTGTCCACATTAATCACCAGCAACCGGCCGTCGTGGTAGTTGTTGATCCAGTTTTCATAGCGGTCGTTAAGGCGTTTCAGATATTCGATGCTGATACTACCTTCGTAGTCGCGTCCGCGGCTTTGGATATGCTCTACCAGCGTTGGAATACTGGCGCGCAGATAGATCATCAGGTCCGGCGATTTGATCTGTGAGATAATCGACTGAAACAAGGTGGTGTAGTTTTCAAAGTCGCGGCGTTCCATCAGGCCCATATCGGCCAGGTTCGGGGCAAAAATGAATGCATCCTCGTAAATCGTGCGATCCTGAATAACCGTTCGGTTGCCCTGTTGGATACGCAGCATTTGCTGATACCGGCTGGACAGGAAAAAAACCTGAAGGTTGAACGACCAACGTTTCATATCCAGGTAAAAATCGGCCAGATACGGGTTATTCTCGGTGTCTTCGTAATGTACATCCCAGCCAAAATGCCGGGCTAACATTTCACTGAGGGTCGTTTTGCCGGCGCCGATATTACCGGCAATGGCAATGTGTTTGATTAGCGTCTTGTCGGAGGGTAATGTTCCGTTCATTCTTTTACTTTTGTGCGGTGCGAAGGTAGAAAAATCATTGCACGTAGTTTCGTTGTTCGTCAACCAATGTTCGTTTGCCGAACAACCAGTATCAAACTTCTAAGCTTTTTCGATGCAAGTAAATAAAGAACTTATTTCACGGCTGGAAAAATTGGCGCGCCTGCAACTCACGGAAACGGAACGCGCCCAGTTTGCCGGCGACCTGACCCGGATATTGGAAATGGTCGACAAACTTCGGGAACTTGACACTACGGGTGTGGAACCCCTCGCCTACCCTACCCTGGCAGAAACAGAATGGCGGGAAGACGTGGTCGGCGCCCAATTAACGCCATCCGAGGCGCTGAAAAACGCCCCGAAACACGATGGACAGTTTTTTCGCGTACCTAAAATCATTGAGTAAAATCAGATTATGGCAGAAAATACCAAGTCATCGAAAATCCTCCTGTGGGTCGTTATCGCCCTGGTGGTAGCCGGCGGGCTATTCTGGGCAGTCAGTATGCTGTTCCCAGAAATCATTTCAAAATTCGCCACCATGCTGGTTGGCCTGCTCGTAGTCGTCACGGGTTTGTTTTTTCGGCGAAAAAAATAATGGCCGGGAAAACCCAGCCCAATGACCTAATGACCAATGACCTAATGACCCAATGACCTAACATCGAATCAAGACAATCAAAAACAAATTACTACGCTATATGCTTATCTCCATCCAACACCTCAACAAAACCTATATCATGGGCGCCGAAAAAGTGGAAGCGCTGAAAGATGTCACGGTCAACATTGAAAAAAATGAATATGTAGCCCTCATGGGCCCCTCCGGCTCGGGAAAATCCACGCTGATGAACCTGCTGGGCTGCCTCGATTCCCCTAGTAACGGCCAGTATTGGCTGAACGGCATCGAGGTGAGTACCATGGACGACAGCGAACTGGCCGAAGTGCGCAACAAACAAATCGGATTCGTTTTCCAAACCTTCAATCTCCTCCCGCGTTTGTCGGCCCTTGAAAATGTAGCGCTTCCCCTCGTTTATGCCGGTTTTTCAAAAGAAGAACGTTTGGAAAAAGCCCGGAAAACCCTCGAATCCGTCGGCCTTGGCGATCGGGTCATGCACCGGCCAAACGAATTATCGGGTGGCCAGCGGCAACGCGTCGCCATTGCCCGCGCACTGGTAAACGACCCTGCAATTATCCTGGCCGACGAACCTACGGGAAACCTGGACACCAAAACCTCGCATGAAATCATGGGGCTCTTCGAACTGATCCACCAAGCGGGTAATACCGTGATTCTCGTTACCCACGAACAGGATATCGCCCAACATGCACACCGGATCGTTCGCCTGCGCGACGGGCTGATCGAATCGGACCAACTCAATGAGCAGATTGTGCGTTTTTCTGACTCTTCTGCGCTAGCGACTTAAAATACAGTTTTTCTATAATTAGCGGCGTATTTAATTTAAACACATAGGCACATAGTGCACATAGTTTTGAAAATCAAAGGTCTATGTGTCCTATGTGCCTATGTGTTTAAAATCAAATAAATGTATTCAATCACTTAATTCAGCACTTTCAATATTTCCTGCTCCAGGTTATTCCGCGGATTGATCGCCGCCACATTACCGTTTCGATCGATCAGGAAGGTGTGCGGAATGGAGCGCACGCCATAGACGGCAGCCGGGGCGCTGTTCCAAAACTGGAGATCGCTGACGTGACTGTCCCAAACCAAACCATCTTGTTTGATTGCCGCTACCCAGGCATCTTTCTGGCCCGGACGGTCGAGCGATACACTGAATACATCGAAACCTTTGCCTTTGTATTTGTTGTATATCTCTACGACATGCGGATTGGCCATACGGCAAGGGCGGCACCAACTGGCCCAAAAATCAAGCAAAACAACCTTTCCTTTCAATGAAGCCAGTGAACGCGACTTCCCATCCGGGCCGGGCAAACTGATATCCGGTGCAGGCTGCCCCACTTGTATACCACCGGCCGGCTGTTGCTGCTGAAGCAGTTGTTTTTCCAGGCTGCTTACCATATTGGTAAAATCCGTGGCGTATTTTGAGCCCGGCATATCAGTGCTCAATGCCTGGCCGGCAGCTTTAAAGTCATCAATAAATGCCCCGGCATTCTGGCCCAGCAGTTGCGTGGTAAAAAAAGCGCGCATCAGTGGATTACAGCCCTTTTGGGCAAGGACCTTAGCCGTTTCCGGTGTCAATTGCGCACCTGTTTGTATCATCTCCTTTACCACGTTGACATAGCAGGTAAGGGTTTCCGAGCCGGTTGCCTCAATTTGTAACCGGTCGATGGTTTCCAGGTTTCCTTTTATCTCCACGGTTTTTTCATCGCCGCCCAACATAAAAAACATACGTTTCGCGCCGATGGTCAACCGATAAAGTCCGGCCGGAAATGCCTCTTTTTGCTCAATTACAAAATTTCCGGAGGCATCAGCGGAAACGCGACCAAAAGCGACCGGCGCCGAATTCGGATCGAAAAAAACCTGTTCCAGCAAAACCTGCAGGTTTGCCGCGTTGGCTACCGAACCTTTCAGCGCATGCGCGCTACCGGCGTCCTGGCAGGAGGGAGCGACTGTTAACAAAGGCAGTGCGAGCAGCAGAAATAACTTTATTTTTTTCATTACTTGTTGATTTTAAATTTTTATTGATGTGGGGCGAATTTTTAATTCGCCTAGGCTTCGGTCGAATTAAAAATTCGCCTATACGCCGGGCAAATTAAAAATTCGGCCCACAGCATTATTCCATAATTTGAGATAAAAGCGAATCATAGGTTTTTTTCCAATCGGATACCACGCCCCAGTTCTCCCCGTCCAACATGATTTCAGAACCGGCAACCATACCCAGATTTTCAAAAGGCTGATTTTCTGATTTCAAAAAACGCTCCAGGGCCTCCGAATGTTCTGTCCGCACCGAGACAATCACCCGACTTTGTGCTTCGCCAAACAACCAGGCATCTTTCCGGACACCTGGAAGGCTTTGTACCGAGAAGCCGAGTCCGCCTGGCATAGCGCTTTCCAACAACGAAACAAACAGCCCCCCATCCGATACATCATGCACGGATTCGACCAGCTTTTGCCGGATCGCTTTGGCAATTACCTGCTGTAAATGCCACTCTTCTTCCAGGTTAAAATACGGACAGGTACTGTATTCCACGCCATGAAACTCGCGCAGATATTCGCTGGAACCGATATCTTCCCGACTGACGCCGATCAGATATATCCGATCGCCCGGATTTTTAAAATCCAGCGTCATGGCCTGGTCATAATCATCCAAGACGCCCAACATGCCGATCGTGGGCGTGGGATATACCGGAATAACTTTGCCGTTGTGCGTGTACTGATTGTAAAAACTGACGTTCCCACCGGTCACGGGGGTTTCAAATTTCCGGCAGGCATCGCCCATGCCACGTATAACCTGGGCAAACTGGTAGTACACCTCCGGATTGTACGGATTCCCAAAGTTGAGGCAATTGGTGATGGCCACCGGCTCGCCACCGGCACAAACGATGTTGCGGGCCGCTTCACTGACGGCGATCATACCGCCTTTGTACGGATCGGCATAAACATAGGCCGAGTTGCAATCCGTGGTCAGGGCCAGCGCCTTGCGTGTGCCCTTTACATATACAATAGCCGCGTCGGAAGGCCGGTTGGTGGTCATCGTGCCGGTTCGCACCATCGAATCGTATTGTTGGGTAATCCAGTTTTTGGAGGCAATATTGGGCGATGCCCAAATTTTTCGCGCTACATGTTGCAAATCAGCCGGAACTTCGATCTGCGTCGCGTCAAATTTTTCTATTTCTTTCAAATACTCCGGCGTCTTTTGTTCCCGCACGTATACCGGTGCGCCGCCCCCCAAAACGAGCGGATCGGCCGGCACTTCGGCCACTTTTTCGCCGTGCCAGAAATATTCCAGTTGGCCGCCCGGTGTTGTTTCGCCAATCAGCTCACAGGGCAAATCCCATTTATCAAATACGGCTTTTAACTCTGCTTCCCTGCCCGGTTTGCATACGATGAGCATCCGCTCCTGACTTTCGGAAAGTAGAATTTCCCAGGCTTTCATATTGGCCTGGCGCTGTGGCACACGATCCAAATCGATTCGCATACCCACGCCGGATTTTGCGCTCATCTCTGAGGTGGAGCAAGTGATACCTGCCGCTCCCATATCCTGCATCCCTACAATCGCACCGGTTTGAATGGCTTCCAGAGAGGCTTCGAGTAGCAGTTTTTCCTGAAACGGGTCGCCCACCTGCACGGCAGGCAAGTCTTCATGACTGTCGGCGCTCAGGTCGGCAGAGGCAAAAGTAGCGCCATGAATACCGTCTTTCCCCGTAGCGGAACCGACAATCAGTACCGGATTGCCCGGCTCGCCGGCTGTGGCGCTCACCGTTTCGCCGGCTTTCACGATGCCCACCGACATCGCGTTCACCAGAATATCGTGGTGGTAACAATCGTAAAAATATACCTCGCCACCCACCGTGGGTACGCCGAAACAATTGCCATAATCGCCGATACCTTTTACCACGCCGGCAATCAGGTGTTTCATCCGCGGGTTATCGGGTTTGCCGAAGCGAAGCGAATTGAGCGAAGCAATGGGTCGGGCGCCCATGGTGAAGATATCCCGGTGAATACCTCCTACACCCGTGGCAGCGCCCTGGTAGGGCTCGATCGCCGAGGGGTGGTTATGGCTTTCAATCTTAAAAGCGCAACCCAATCCGCCGCCGATATCGACCAGGCCGGCGTTTTCCTCGCCGGCGCCCACCAGCAGGCGTTTGCCGGAGCGGGGCAGGGTTTTGAGTTGCAGGATTGAATTTTTATAGGAGCAGTGTTCGCTCCACATCACCGAAAAAACCGATAACTCGGTGAAATTGGGTGCACGGCCAAGAATTTCTTTGATTCTTTCAAACTCGTCGGGGGTAAGACCGAGGCTTTGGGCGATTTCAAGCGTGGGCAGCGGTTCCGCTGTAACCATGTTGCAGTTGTATGTTAGTGAGGAGAGCGTTGGCGGCGCAAAGGTATGGAGCCCTGAATTTATTCCGGGCTTTGGACGGTGGAATTTATTCCGCAAATTTGCCCCCAAACTCCCACCATGCGCGACGAAGCTATTTACGCTTTTATTTCTTTTGATCAATCCGACGCGGCAACCGCACAGGATTTGCAGCGCTATTTGTTCCAGGCGTTTGGTGGACAAAATCTTCAAATCTGGAACCATGACGTGGTGGCGGAAGAACAATACCGCACGGAAGCCGGTGCGTTCCTGGAGAAAAGCCATTTGTTCATCGTATGCCTGTCTACCAATTATACGGATACCCCGAATGTGCGTTGGGAATTGGCAAAAGCCCTGCAAGAGCAAAAACGCCGTCCGGATCAGCAAATTATTGTCGTCCTGGCGCGGGGAGCGGCTATTCCGGAGGCGCTGGCCGGCTTTCCGATTGCCCCCAGCCCGGGCCAACCTGTTGAAGGTTACTCCCTGAGCCGGGAGATACAACTGCAACGCAGCGCACAACTGGTTTGGGATGTATTGTTTCAATTTGACCGCTCCCTGGTCCCCGGCATACCGGATGAACCCGAGTACGTACTGACATTTGAAGATGTCCGCGAACGACTGCTCGTTTGGCTGGAACACTGCGATCTGGCGCCGGTTTTTATCTTTTTAAAACAACTGTTGCACCCCGAGAAAACGCCCGACGATGTGTTTCAACTCGAAGATGCCTTTGCCGAATGGCGACAACAAACGCAGCGCAACAAACTCGGTTTCGACGTTTTTATTAAAACGGTGGCTGCCATCCGGCTGGATTTGGGGCACCTGATCGGTCGGCTCACCGAAGACCGGTTTCGGGTTGCCTGGCCGGATATTTTTGCCCGTACCTATTACGCCCTGGAAAAGGTGGAACCCCCAACAGACCAGGTGGCAGGACTTTTTCTGCCGTCCGGCGAAATTTTGATCCCCGAATCGCTGAACGCACCCGATGCCGGACAGGCAGCCCCTGAAACCTTAACCCTTACCCAACAGCAGGAATTTCGCAGAAATCTGCTGCTGGCTCAGGATGACATCGGCATTGGCAGTTTCAGCCGCGCACACACCCATTGCGAACACGTGCGCGCCAAAATCGACCCGCAATCCGCCCAATTGTATGAATTACTGTTGATTACCTACCTGAAGAAGGAAACACCCGACCGGATCATTCACGATGCCGTGTATGGAAACGGTTATAAACTCAACCATGTCATCGTGTATGCCGGGCGTTTTGCCGACTATCAGCGTCACGGCAAATGCCCATCGGAAGCCGGCCAATACAACCTGCGCGCCACGGCGGAGGCATTGTCCGACGCCCTGCTTCGCCTCTACAGCCAGTACCAAAACGACTATATCCTGCATACCGGCCGGTACGGAAAAGAAGTGCCGGATAACAGGGCAGCCATTGCCCGTTGTATCCAGATTGGCATGGAAATTTACCGTACAGTACACCCCTATCGCGGTTTTTTGGAGCTGGTAGTCAATGAATTGTGCAATGGCGGCAAATACGATTATATACGGCAGGTCGAAATTACCGACGACGAATTCCGTTTCGCCTCACATGTGGATTTTGGTTTGGAAAGTGAAATTCGCGAAGTGGTGGGTATGATGGAAGCCGTGTCGACCGACGACGATGACGTATTGATGAACCGTCAGCTCCGGGAGAACCTGCTGTTTAACCTGAAAGCCAAACGCAGGCGGCTGCAAGAACAGGTGGCTGAGGAACGCCGGCGCTTCCGCGAATTCACTGATGTGCGTGATTCGGTGATCGAACTGGTGCAGGCTGCCCTGCTGGGATATAAAATTTTCGGCGACCAGGAGTATTCCCCGGAGGAGTCTTTCCTCCGCCTGGCGATGGAACAACTCTTGCCCGGCCTGTTGCTGCCAACCGCTTCCGGCGCTCCGGCGCAGGCTATCGCGGACATGCGCTGGTTCGACCTCCATGGCCACGGCGCCGTGCGGACACACCCGGATTGCGCCCGGTACGACTTTGACGCCCTGGCAGTTGTGGAAAAAATTGCACGCGACCACGCCGGTCAAGCCGGCTGGCTCCAGGTGCATCCGAATATCAAACAGGAGGTTTTTTTACAATTTGTAGCTGATACCAACGCCGAATACCAGCGCATTCACGACAACCTGCAATGGACCGATATCCGGCGCATGCACGAAACCGAGGCCCGAAGGCTGATCATCAAATGCCTGCGCAACTGGAAAATTGCCTACCTCGCCTATCCGGATACCGGGGCCGAATATCTTCAACGTATCCTGCAAGAACTGACGGGCAATCGACTGCTGTTATGGATACGCTTCTTTCCGCCGCAACTGACGACGTTGCCCGACAGCACCGGGCTGGGATATGACGCACTGGCCGAATTCCGCCAATTGCTGGCATTGCCCAGCGGAATGGCACAGGAAGATGTTTATAAAATATTGGCTCACAACCTGTTTTACCGGCATATCCGCACCGTTTCAGAAATAATAAAATCCGATAACGAGTCGATGCGTCAGCCGATGGTATCACTTTTATTGCAGGCTTTGCACAATTATCGCGACCTGCACACGGCGCCGGAATACCTGGATTTTGTGTTTGATGAATTGACTTTGGAACACAAATTCCGCTGGATCGACATTGCCGAATCCGGCGTCTGGCAGGCCATGTCCTTTGAAAGTACTTTACCGTTTGCTCCCACAGAAATTTTGGAACAATTAGCGCAAATGCTGCCGGAACGGTACCGCCTGGCGGAAGCGCGACAACGTATTGCCCGGCGCCGCTACGCTGATTTGCAAAACCGCTACCTGCGGGAAGTCAGCGAATACGTACACGAAAACCGGCTGATCGAACGGGAAATCACCATTCATATCATCCGGAAAATGAAAGGTATTTTTCTGTTTTACCCCGATGCTGCTTTTCTCGACCTTCCGCTGCGCGAACTGGAAGGGCTCGGCCGCATCAAATGGTACGAAGACCTGCTCGGGGTGTTTCCCTCCCGCAAAAATCACTACGAAAATCAGTTGTTCCGCTTCGACTACCGGCAGGAATTGTCTGAATTTCAGATGTATCGGGAGACAAAGGAGCAGTGGATGGAGCATGTGCTTCGGGCTGTAGAAAAAAAACATGAGCTGCGCCCGTGATCTCCCGTTACACCCTCGGCTATGCCCTGCTTTTCGCCTTTACCGCCTGGGTGAACCAATATAACGTATGGTTAACCCTCCCCCCCGCCGCTATACACCAATGGCGACAAGCCGATGGCGCCGCCATTGCCTGGCAGTATTCACAGCACCTGGATTTTTTCGAACCCCGGATTTGTAATTTGTTCTATACCGGCAATACGCATGCCATCGGAGAACTCCCGCTGCTGTATTGGTTGTCGGGGCTGATTACCCGGTATTGGGACTTCCCGGCATACCCTTTGCGCTGGATCGGGCTGCTTCTGTTGTTTGCCGGAGGCTGGGCCTTTGGCTGGATGATATTGCAAATCACCAAACGCCCTGCCATGTCGGCACTGGGATCGGGTTTGTTGTTAACCTCGCCCATACTCGCCTATTACGGCCCCGGGTTTTTGCCCGACGCCCCGGGTTTTTGCTTCATTTTAATGATGATGGCCTGTTTGTGTCAGGCCGACCGCCGGCAAAGTTTGGGATGGCTCGGTGTAGCTGCTGTTTTTGGCGCCCTGGCTGTTCTGTTGAAATTAAGCATGGCGATTATCCCCCTGGCATTGGTCAGTGCCTGGATTTTAGGAAAACGGCAAAAGCAATGGCCAACCGCTTCAATTTGGAGCAATCGCCGGTCGGTTTGGATCATAGCCGGGGCGGGCATCATCGTACTTGGCTTTCGCTGGTGGATAGCAGCGTATAATACAATGCATCAGGCGACCTATTTTCTGACCGCCACCCGGCCGATCTGGAACTACGATTTATCTTTTATCCGGGAAACGTTTGGCATGATCGGGCGGTGGGGACTGCCGGCGTTTGCGTCGGCAGGCATATACCTGGCATGCCTGGGCTCGCTTTTATTAAGTTTAAAACACTGGAAATCGACGCCTTTTATTTACCGAAAAATCATGGCCTTCACAACCTTGGGGAGCGTGGCGTATATATTACTTTGGTTCAGAATGCTGCGCGAACACGATTATTACTTCATTTGTCTGCTGGCCATCCCGGCCTTGTTGCTGCTGAACGGATTTCGGTTGGCTATCCCGCGATTTGCCGAAAAACGGATCGTTTATGCACTGGGCTTGTTCTGGCTGGTGGGGATTTGGCATAACCATTATATCCTGTCAAAACGTCTGCACCTGGCATTTCACCCTGAAACAAGCCAAAACCTCGCGCCGGATGCTTTTTGGCCGGCCGGCCGGCTGGCGGAAGCGGGTATTCCGGCATCGGCAAGGGTACTCTGCCCGCAAGACCCCTCCCCCAACATTGCTTTGTTCGCCTTGCAACGACAGGGTTGGACTGCCTATAATTTTGGCGACCGGATTACTGCAGACACCCTGTACAAGTACCAAACCAATTTTGGATTGACGCACCTGGCGTTGCGCGATTCCACGTTGTACAGCCCTTTGTACCGGCAATTTTTCCCGGTCAAGGTGTTCGACGCCCGGGGATGGTATTTATATGCGCGCTGATTGTATTCACTTTACCACCCGGCGCATCAGCACAAACTTCCCACGCTCGATAGTGAGCACCGCCTCGTAGGTATCCTTCAACGCTTCAATATCTTCCGGCGTAGCCGTGTAAAAAAAATCGGTATCGCCTTTAGGCGGTTGGTCGCCGTGGTATTGGGAAGGCGTAATTACCCATTGACGGTAGGGCGGCCGGGCAAATTCTTCGTGAAAATGCAGGGAGTTGAGCAGAAGCCAGTTGGCATCGAGGGAGAAAGGTGTTGTACGACCTTCATCTTCATAAATTTTTTTGATAAAATCCAACACCGTGAAAGTGCCCCGGTCGTAGCGCCATTCGTACGATTGGACAAGGTTTCGGTTATTATCGAAGTTAATCAATGTAAATACGGAAAGCGGTACGACGAAAAACAAGGCCCTTTTACCCCATTGCCGCCAAAGCAATTCACCCGTCGCAACCAACTGCAGCGCGAATATGGGGTACAAAAAAACCGCCGTGCGCGCGTTCAGGAAAGGAACGTTCAGGAAAAAATTTTGCAAAAGATTTACCGTAACAGTACCCGCCAGCAGAAAACCGGCAAATACAAGTGGATCGGTCCCTACCCGCCATCGCCGGTTGCCCCAGCGCCACACGGCCACCGCCCAGGCAATCAGGGAAAAAACAATGATTAGTTTGGTCAACACCGGTACTGTCAGGTCGTCCAGATACGGATGATCCATGATCGAACTGCGCACCAGAGGCGCCAGCGTTTCAGGATAAAAGCCGGTACTACCCCAAGGCATTAACTCATCGCCGGCCTGCATCCGGTACACCGGCAAAGCGCAAAGTGCTGCCAGGGTAAGTACGCCGGCTACTAAAAACCCCGTTGCTTTCCGGCGATCTGCTGCGGGTGCTTCTTGCTGCAGGATGGCTAAAAGCAGCAACAAAGCCAGGGGCAGGTACATATTCAACAGCGTAAAATTGGCCATCACGGCCAGCCCAGCAAACACCAACGACCAGGTAATATCCCGGAAACGGGCATTTTCCAAATATTGCCAGGTAAAATAAATGGCGGCCATCATCAGTCCGATGGAAATGCCATACCCGCGGGCCAGGGCAAAAAACTCCGCCATGAAAGGATTGCCCAAAAAGATCAGAAACCAGATCAGGCGCAGCCAGCCGTTGGTTCCAATCAGGCGGACAAAAGCCGCTGCACTGATAATATACAGCGCGCCACCTGCCAGTGCAGGCATCCGCGCCACCATTTGCCCCATGCCGAATACGCCGGCCAGCAACTTGATGGCGAGTGTGTTCAGGATGTGGTTGTTCGGTACGGCTTCCCGCTCGTAAGTCATTAAGTCAAAAACGCCGCGGGGCACGTGGTTATAGCAGGTAGCCACTTCATCTTGCGTCATGGGAATATACCAGGCACGCAAAAACAGGTACACAAAGTACACAATGCCAATGGCGACCAACAGGGTTGTTTCAATTTTCCGGCTCATATTATCGACGGACTATGGTCATTTTTCGCGGCGGCGATTGCCAGCCCTCCGTTTGCAAATAATACAGGTATGACCCGGGCGCCAAGGTACGGGTGTCTAATAAAATTTCAGTTTGATTATTCCAGTCGATCGTTTGTGTCAAAACTAATTTACCCAAAACATCAAATACACGAAGCGCAGCGGTTCCGGGCAAAACACCGGTGTTCTCCCATGAAATGCGGGTAAAATCGCCGGCCGGGTTGGGTTGATTTTGCCGCAAGGCAAATTGATCTTGGGCTACCGACACCGTTCCAACATAATCCTGGGCCGTATATTCAATCCGCAGATCGTCAAAATTGAAGCCTTCATATTCCTGAAAACCATCGGATACCAAATCAAATTGCAGCGTAACCGATTTGCCGATAAAAGCGCTCAAATCCATACTTTCCTCCACCCATTCATCCTGAAATCCATCAAATACCGGTTCGTTTTCTATTTGAAAGGTGGAGCCCGGACGCGTGTAACGCCCGCACAGCAGTTGCTGCCCAACGGTTGGGTCGGAGGCGTACACGGCAACATAGTCATAAGTTTTCTCAATTGCCCAACGCGCCCAAAACCGCAAGCGGGCCGTTTTCGCATCAGCCGGTATGGCAATCGGAGCCGTCATAAAAAGGCTGTTAAATGATTCGGGGGCATAGTCGGAGCCCGGCGATTCGGCAATGCTCGATGGCGACGAAACGAAGGTTGAGGTAGTGGTCCCCCAGGTTCCGTCGCTCACCCACCAGGCCGGCAAAGGACCATTGCCCGCTTCGGTGAAAAGTGGCATGCCCGGCCCTAACAACACGCGACGCAGGGTATCGCGTTGTGTAAAAACGCCGTTGTCTAATTGTAACACGAATATGGCAGTATCGCCCGGCTGCACACCGGTCGCAAAGGCCAGGGTAAAAGCGCTGTCGACAACGGTAAACTGATCCAGGTTAAATGCTATGGGAGCGCCGACGCCGATGATATTCGGCGTAAGCGGCAGCAGGGACACCGTCAGCGGCCCGTCCTCGAATCCCAACCGTTGCAGACGGAAAGAAATCCGGGGTTTGGATAGATCGATCCCGGAACTTGCCGGCCGTTCTTCGAGCACGCCGAAACGCAGCAAACAAAACGCAGGCGCCAGGTTTTGCCACATATTGGCTTGATTGAGCCCGATAATGGCGCTTGCGGGCGGCCAGAAACTGTATTCACCAGGACCTACTTCCGGGGTGTAGGAATAAATATCGGAACCGCCGAACATCCAGTCGTCGCTGGAGCCGTTGACGCGGTAACCGACGGTTTCGATGGAAGTGCCGGCGGAGTACTGATTCTCGCGGATAAACAGTGCGGCTAATCGTTGGAAAGCCGGGTCTGCAACCTGATCGCTGTACGCCCAGGGGTAGATCAGCAAATTGCCGTGCGCGTGGTAATTCAGCGCAAATTTGAAATCATGTTGCAGGCAAAAATCGCGCACCATGCGGGTTTCCGGCTCGGAGAACGGCGCCGGGCCGCGATAGGTTTGGGCGCCGGTGCTGGGCGAGGAACCCTGGTCGTTGACACCCCATTGGTACCCGTAGTTCCGGTTGAGGTCTACTCCAAACGTTCCATCGCCGTTATCGCGGCGGTTTTTGCGCCATAGGCCGCCGCCCTGCGGATCGGTTTGTTCATTGTACAAGTAGCCGTCAGGATTCAGGCAGGGGACAAAATACAACTCGGTATGGTCCAGCAAATGGTGAATTGAAGGATCTTGCGTATAATTTTCGAGCAAATACCACATGTAATACAACAGCTGCGACAAGCTGTTCGGCTCCCGGGCATGGTGCAGTGCATCGTACAACATTTCCGGCTCCGGCTCTTCCATATCCGGGTTATCTGAAATTTTAACCCACCAGATCGGGCGACCCTCATGGGTCAGGATCGTGTCGCTGATCGGTGCCCGGACGCTGATCAAATTGGGAAATTTGGCGCGCATATCATCCAGCACGGCCAACATTTCGCCGTAGGTGGGATACCCGCCCATGGAGCCGGCCGTATAATTCGCAGGCGTTTTCCAATCGCCAATACCCGATTTGGCGTCGTCATCACATCCGTTGCCGCGCGATGCCGCGGGCATGTCGTCCTTTTGTTCCAAAAACCATTTTTTCAGATCGGGAATCAGAATTTCAGTCACAAACCCGGCTTGTTGCACCACTTGAAACTCCGTCGCCGCCAAAACGGTCGTCAGGCTGCGACCGGGCTCGTAGTGGCCGTGATCGGTTTCGATGCCGAGTGCTGCCAGATCGCCGATTGTATGGCCGCGCAGGTCAATCCGGACCCGGCTGTAGATTTCCGGAGTTTGTGCCCCCAGTGATTGGAACCAAAAACAAATGCCAAAAAGGAAAAACAATTTTTTCATATTAAGAGCAATTTTTAAACCCAATTTAAAACGCCCACTGTACACCGCCTCTCCAGGAGCGGCCCGGCATGGGTTGATATTCCAGTATTTGATAAGCCCTGTTCCAGCAATTTTCCAGGCGAAAATGCAGGGAAATTTGCTGCTTCAGCCATTTCAAGTCATATTTAAACAAAAGACTTCCCGTGTGAAAACCGGGTAGTTCAAGGGAGTTGTCTGCCAGGCGAAACCGGCTGCCTGTCCATTGATGCAGGTAAGACGCCGACCATTCGCCGAGCGTCCATTGTGCCGTTATGCTGCCACTGTGGTGCGGCGTATAGGGCAGTTGTTTGTACAATGAACCGGTATTGGCGGAATAAATGGCGGTATTGGTCGCCCGCACAAATTGGTGCCGGGCTTGTATTTTCCAGCGGCTACCGAGACCGGCAAACAGCCAGGAAGCCGACGATTCCGTTCCACGCGACCACACCTGGCGCAAATTGCCGGGTCGGGACAATCCGTCGGAGCCGGGTTGCCAGAGAATCCAGTCGTCCAGTAATATTTGAAACGTGGTGAATTCGGCAGAAAACCCGCCCCGTTTCCACATTAATCCGGCGTCGGCGCTGTACCCTTGCTCCGGTTTCAGGTCAGGATTGCCGAGAGCCCGCCAGAAACGGTCGTTAAAGGTGGGCAGATTGAAGTTGCGCGACACATGCACGCGCAGGGCAAACTGCTGCGGGAGTTGCCAATGGCTGCCCAGCGACCAGGTAAAGGGCGCCGCCTGGTTTTCGGCCCACTCCTGCCGCGCGGAGGCGCTGACCTGGACGGTTTTCCAACGGTATTCGGCCATGGCGGTACCTGCCAGCCGCCGTTGTTGAAACCAGTTCGTACTGTCGGCATAACCGTCGGCCTTTGCTTGTTGCCACCAGCCGGTGAGCCCGGTTTTCAGGGTCAATCGTGGCCCAATGGCCGTAAAAAATTCGGAGGCGGCAATGGCCGTACGCGAACGGCTGTTTTCTGTAGTTCCGTATAGATAAAAATCGATGCTTTCATCGAGCCAGGCCAGCCGGTGTTGCCACGCAGAACGGCCGGAAACCGTTTGGTTCCAGGTGGCTACTGCCCGCAGCGCATGGTCGCGCTGCCAGGTATCGGTCGGTGCGGCGGTCATGGTGGGGGGAATTTCCCGGTAAGCCCTTTGATACCAAATAGAAGTTTCAAGGGAATTTTTATCGCTGATTTTCAGCCGACTAAATTGTTGCAAATCAAATTTTTCGCCAAAATTATTCCGTTGTCGCACCTCGGGCGCGCCGATAATGGCCGTATTGCGAAACGGGAAATCATTTTCAGCTTTTTGCCAGGCAGCCCGTATGGTCGAGCCTCCGTTTTGCCCCGCGTATTCGGCAGCGGCCTGCCCTTCCAGACGGCCAAAACTGCCGGCGCCCGCGCCGACGCTGCCCGACCATCCGGGGTGCTCACTCCATGCTGCCGGTTTGATATACACGGCGCCGCCCATCGCGCCGCTGCTTTGAAAGGCACTTTGGCCCCCGTATTTTACCTCCACGGCATCGCCCGGCCAAAGGGGCAACAGGGCCACATCTACAACGCCATGCATGGGATTTTGCAAATTCAATCCTTGCCAGAATACCGGCGTATGCGAGGGGCCGGTTCCGCGCGCCGAAACGGTGGCTAAAGTACCGGGGCCGGTTGCCCGAACCGTCAGGGGATTTTCCCAAAGCAACCGTTCTGCCAGTGAACCGGCTCCTGCCGTGGGAAGCGAATCGGCATGCCAGGAGGCAAAACCGGTATTCAGAAAATAAGCATCGCGGATGGTGATGGTTTGCAGGGTCAGTGCCGTGTCGGTTTGTGCCAACGCAGAATAATTGCCGAAGAATACCAGTAGCGTTACAATCCAAACGTATTTAATATCCATCATACAGGGCACAAATAATGCCATGAGCCGGCCCTGAACTTCGGGCCGGCTCATGCTATTTGCTTGAATCAATATTTATTACAAATCGCAGCAGCTGACAATTTCTTCATAATCGGGCCGGTCCCAGGCATGCCGGTGGATAAACGAGTGTTTAATGGTTCCGTTTTGCAACACAAATACGCCGGGCATTTGAAATCCGTCGCCGATTTCTTCGCTATGATAATCAAAGCCGTGTCCTTCCACCACGCCTGCCTGAAATCCCCGTATCCAGTTCATCAGTCCGAAAAGTTGGGCCGGTGTTCCGCGGCCCAAGCCGAAGGCCTGGTAGAACCGTTTTTCCGGGTCCGAAATATGATCGATTGGAAACAGGCGGTATTTTCGGAAAAACTTTTCCGCCACCTCTTTGTCCGGGGCCATGTGTACAAAAACGATACGTACCCCCTGCGCTTCGAGCCGTTTACGGCGTTTGGCGATATCGGCTATGGCCTCCCGGCAAAAAGAACAACCGAAATGCCGCAAAAAAACCAACAGGACGGGTTGTTGCGCCGTAATCTGAGTCAGGGATTCGCCGCTATTTTGCGTCACCATTTCTTTCCAGAACGAGACCTCCTGTATAACTGACAATGATTCAGGCATAAGAATACGGTTTAATGGGTTTGGCAGTTTGGAGGTTTAGGAGTTTGGAGGTTTAGGGGACATCTGCCAGAAACGTCAAAACCTCCAAACTCCTAAACCCCAAAACCTCCAAACCTAATTTATAGTAGATTCATTTTATCCAGCGCGGCCACTACTTCGTTTACGGCTGCGGCGGATTTATGGAGCAGTTCCATTTCGTCTTTTTTCAGGCGCAGTTTGATAATTTCATGGATGCCTTTACGGCCCAGTTTCACCGGAGTACCCACAAAAATATCCTTCAATTGGTATTGCCCATTCAACCGAACACAACAAGGGTATATCCGGTTTTCATTTTTCAAAATAGAAATGGCCATTTGTGCGGCAGCGGCGCCCGGCGCATACCAGGCGGAGGTACCCATGAGGTTAACCAATTCGCCGCCGCCCGTTTTAGTGCGCTCGATGATAGCGTCCAGTTTGTCTTTTTTTACCAATTCCGTCACCGGAATACCGCTCACCGTAGTATAGCGGGGCAGCGGTACCATGGTATCGCCGTGGCCGCCCATCAGCACAGCCTGGATATCTTTGGGGGAGCAGCCGATTTCGTCGGCTAAGAATGCCCGGTAGCGCGCAGTATCGAGTACACCAGCCATCCCGATCACCCGTTTGTCGCTCAGGCCGGAAGCTTTCCAGCAGGCATAAGTCATCACGTCGAGCGGGTTGGAGACGACGATAATGATCGGATTTTTGGTGTATTTCAGGATGTTTTGGGTTACGGAGACGACAATTTTAGCGTTTGTGCTAATCAGGTCATCGCGGCTCATACCCGGTTTGCGGGGGATACCGGCGGTGATAATGACAATGTCTGAATTGGCCGTCAGGGCATAGTCGTCGCCGCCGGTTACGCGGGTGGAATATCCGTCTATGGGTGCTTGTTGCCAGGTATCGAGGGCTTTGCCTTTGGCCATATTGCCCTGGATGTCGATCAGGACTACTTCGTTGCAGATGTCTTCATGTGCCAGTACATTGGCGCAGGTTGCGCCGACGTTACCCGCGCCGACGATGGTTACTTTACTCATTTGTTAAGGCAATTTGATTTGGTGAAAGAAGTCGGAAATCAGGAGTTTAGTGCGAACCGGTTCGACAAGCAGAAACGGCTTGCAGCGCCCCGTTTTACACCGGGCAAAATTAGGCAATTAATCTTCGACGGGAAATTGTAAGGGCAGTGAGTTTCGGTAGCTTATGTAAATATTTATCCAAAACGTACTTTTAAAAAGGATAAGGCAAGGATATCGTGTCCGTTACGAAAGAATATCCTGAAAAATTACCATAGCCACCGGTCACATTGTTGTACAGGGCATCGGGATCATTCAGCGGAAGATTGTTCCCCTGCCGGGCTACGGAAAGGTGATACCGGTAAAATTCTTCCGAAAGCGTTCGCCATTCCACAAACAAATTCCGGGGGCGTTGATCGGCGGGATCAAAAGGAATGAGTGCATCGAGCGCCAAAAATGTGTTATCGTCGCTCCAAAAATTCTCGTTCACCAGCACCACACCTTCCGGCGTGTCGTATACGAGCGCCAGGGTGCGGCCATCGGCCAGAAACTTGGTCGGTTCGTAGCTGTATTCGTCGGGCGGCAAGTCCAACCGGATGTCACCGTTTACCACCGGATAGGTTGCCACTTCCTGGGCCAAATTAAAGGCGAAATAGCGTTTTTCTTCCGGCAAATCCATCAAATATACTTTAATGGGAACACGCATAGCCACCTTACCGTCTGCCAGATCAATCAATCGTATATTTCCGGTATCAATCTGTACGCGGTCGAGCAGCACCGGATTCGGCGCATAACTCAACGCTTGCACGGATTCAATCCCGGCAATACGCACCGACAATAAATAGGCGGATTCTGGCGCTACCAAGTCGCGGCTTTCCCAATAAATACGTGGCCCATCGTCGGAAACCCGGAATAATTTATCCAAAAATTTCCCTTCCAGGGCAATCGCCACATCGGCGCTGAAAGGAATCGTGGGGTCCCCAGCCGCTGTCAGGGGCTGACTGAGCGACACCTCCACCCGAAACGGTTGCCCGGGGGTGAAATGGCTCAGCGCAACAATACGCACCGGCTGCTCCGGGAGATCAATATCCACTTCCCGGACACAACGGACGGCAAAAAGAACCAACCCCACTAATAACAGTATCGCGTATTTTGTGCGCATAAATCGGGTAAAACTGGATATTCCATATTAAAAGGATCACGCATAACTAAAACTTCACTTCATACCGGAATGCCGGCAGCAAAGGCAATAAAGTATATTGTATTGCCCGGGCATTTGATCCACTTCCGCTATCTACATACAAAAAAAATGGATTAGACCGATTGTACGCATTATACGCTCCCAACTGGATCGCGTGTTGCGCCTGGCCGACGTTGAAATGCACATTTAATGCCAAATCCAGGCGGTGATAGGCCGGAAGCCGGTAACCATTCACCTCTGTATAGGCAAAGACGGTTCGTTCGATGTCGCCGTTTGGCGTGTGGTGTTGAAATTTCACCCCGGCCAGGGTAATAGGATTTCCTGTAGCAAAAGCCCATACGGCACTGGCATCCAACCAACGCGTCAGGCGCTGCAGTACCACGATTTTCAGGTCGTGCCGCCGGTCGAATCGAAAAGGAAACGGGCGCCCCGAATTCAGGTCCGGAAACTGCCGTTCCGCTTTAGACAAAGCATACGTGAGCGTGACAGTAACGGGTTTAGTCGCTTTTTCCAGCAGCAATTCTACCCCATAACCGGTACCGTGACCAACCGCAATCCGGTCTTCCCACCCACTGGCATCTTCCGCGCCGCCGGCAAACAGCGCCGTGTTGGAAGACAGAAAAGTTAGTACCCGTTGCAGCCGTTTATAGTAGCCTTCCGCGCTGAATCGCCAGCCATTACGTTGCCAACCAAAGCCGGAAGAAACCTGCCAGGCCAGTTCAGAAGGCACTTTGGCCGTAGACGGAACCCACAATTCGAAGGGCAGGCTGATATTGAACGTGCCAATCTGATGCAGAAATTGGGCTGACCGGTGATAGCCGGCCCATTGGCTCCAGCCTTGTTTTCCACTGCGCAACAGCCGGACGCGGGGCAATAAAGCGCCATTCCGGGTATTTCGGATTTGGAAGGCTGAAAAATTTAATCCGGCTTCCAAATGCCAGTGTTTCCAAAATTGCCAATCGGATGCGGCATAAAATTCCGCTTCATCGGCGCCCAAACGTTCGTTGTTCAGGAGTACTTTGGACAAAGAGTCCACCGTCAGCGGCGACTGCCCCGGCACTAAAAAGTTGACCGACAAGGCGCCCGGCTGAAAAGTATGCAAGGTGTACGAAATACCCCACCGCAAGATCAGGCGCTCGGTCGGGTAATAACTGAAATCCGTTTTGCCCGACCAGTCCTGTATAAGCGTCTGATAAAATTGCCCGTAATTAGCCAACAAGTTTTCCCTGCCCGTCGTGTTGAGGAAGGTAGATACAAAGGTCAGTTGGCTCTGATAAAAAAAGCGGCTAAACCGCAGCGTGGTGTTGGTAAATAAATTGGGCCGGAGTAAATGATTCCAGCGCAAGGCGGCAATTGAATTACCCCATTCGGAGCCCAGGCCATACTGGTCGGTGATGAGCCCCTCCGGATCATCAAAACGCTGGACGAACTGATTTTGAAATTCATCTCCTCCCTGGTAAAAACTAAAGTATAGCCTGTTTTTCGGCGAAAAACTATAGTTCCACTTCAGGTTAACATCGTAAAACCGGTAAGCCAGATTGTCGCCGGAGAAGGTGAGCAAGTTGTCCCGTTTACTGAAAAAATTGATCCATGGGCCGAAATAAGTGGTGCGGCCGCTCACCAGAAAAGAGCTCGTATCCCGGACAACAGGCCCTTCAATCGTAGCGGAGGCGGCAAATAATCCGGCGGAAATATCGGCGTGATATTCCCGCAGATGACCGTCGCGGGTACGGATATCGAGCACCGACGATGCTCTGCCACCGTAACGCGCCGGAAAATCGCCCTTCCACAAGCGGGCATTATTCACTGTTGAGGGGTTAAAAACCGAAAATAAACCCAGTGCATGGCTCGGATTATACACCGGCACGTCGTCCAGCAAGATCAGGTTTTGATCGGCATTGCCGCCGCGCACATGCAAACCGCCCAGGCCGTCCACGCCGGTTTGGACGCCGGCCTGGAGTGCGGCCAGCCGCATCAGGTCGGCTTCGCCGCCGGGCATAGAAATGTCATACATGGTGGAGAGCGGCAATTCCTGTCGTTTTTCAGGGCTGCCGGCAGGTTGATCTCCCCGTCCGGGCGCCATGACCACGACCTCCGGCAATGCGCCGCTGGGTCGCAAACTGAGACTGACCACACGATTGCCGTCCAGGTCTATCTCTCTCGATTCGGACCGATAACCAATGTAAGATGTTACAATTTTATACTGGCCTTCGTCGAGTGTCAGGCTAAAAAAGCCGAACTCATTGGCGATGGCGCCCAAACTTTTTCCTGAAACGACCCGGATACTCGCTCCGATCAGGCGTTCGCCGGTTTCAGCGTCTTTGACGTATCCACTGAGCGTAAACTTGGGAATTTTCCGGAAAAATACAATTTGGCCATCCTGCAAACGATACGACACCGGGGCGCAGGAGGTAATCTCATCGAGTACTGATTCCAGCGATTTGCGGCGGGCTGCAATCGTGATTGGTGGGCAATTTTGAAAAAACTGGTCGTTAAACACGATGTTTTGCCCGGTTTGACGGCTGAGCTGTACCAAAGCATCGGCAGGCAGGCAATAGGAACACGTAAAATCCACAGGTTGTGCCAGTGGATTTTGTGCTAAAACAGGGCTAAAGGCCCAAACTACCCATACCCAACAGAATACCAGTACGCGAATCGCCATGTATAAATCGTGAACGGGCGCAAGTTAAGGCGATCGCAGCGAAAAAGAGCGGCAAATAAACGGGAAACCGCAGAATGCGCCATCCATTCCGGCAAACTTAAACCATCAAAAAATGATGCAACAAGATACTTACTTGCAGCCTGCGCCCCCCGACAAGATAAAATGCCCAGGCGCTGGATTGGAGACGGTCAAACCGTAACTCACAGAAAGTGCGCTCAGTACTTGTTCAACCGGCTGATTCGTCAGCGGAGAAGTGTGTTTACAAGTTAAAAGCGCAGGATTGCGTATATCAATTTTTACCAGGTAATATTTTTCCAAATCGGCGACAACCTCTTTTAACGGCGTGCGGACAAACTCCAACCCACCGGAATGCCAGGCCAGGTCGTTAAAAGTAGAAACCGTAGAACTGTTTATTTTTGCAGATTGCCGGTTGTACACGGCTTTTTCACCGGCGCCAAGCGCGGGGCCTTTTTTCATCCCATCCGGCGAAAACCGCACTTTTCCACTGCGCACCAGTACGATTGCCTCCGGTTCACCGGCAAATGATTTCACGTCGAATTCAGTGCCCAGCACTTCTACCAACCCATTACCGGGTATTTGTACCTGGAAGGGTTGATTCGCCCGGTGTGTCACCTCGAAATACGCCTCTCCGTTCAATTTAACCTGCCGGTAGTTGCCGCTGAAAGTTGCCGGATATTCCAGCGTTCCATTTTGGCGCAGCCATACCCGCGTGCCGTCCGGCAAGTCGATTTGACGTTTTTCCAGTTTACCGGCAGATACCACCATTGTTTCAACCGGGGCTGCAATAAATTGCCGGTAGCCCCAAACAGCCGCCAATAAAAGCGTCAGTGCTGCAGCAATACGCAACAAACGGTAACCGATGGAAACCGTTTTGGCGCGCGGGGCGTCCTCCCGGGCGATCCGTTGCTTCAGGTCGCGAAATTCGGCATCCATATCGAGGGCAAATTCCCGGGGACGGTCAACCGATTTATTCCATATCAGCAGGTACTGCGCTGCAAGTTCTGCATGCCCGGGCGATTCGTTTACCCACGCTTCCAACACTTGCGATTCCCGCGCGTCGATGTCGCCGGTAAATTGTTTGTGCAGCAATAAAATGTAGTCGTTTTCTTGCATGATTTTGCATTTTCAGGTATTCCAGGGCAAGTCGGAATTTCCGGGCGGTATAAAAACAGTTTCCCTAAAGACAATGGCGGTTGCAAATCCCCCTATCCCGGCCAGCAGACTTTTAGCGCTAAAATGATTACCGGCGACAAATCGGAATATTTGAGTAGTGCCTCCCGCAGCATGCGCATGGCTTTAGTGATTTGATTTTCAATAGTTTTGACTGAAATACCGAGTTGTTCGGCGATTTCACGGTGCGACAAATGTTCGAAGCGGCTCAGGGTAAACACCTGACGGCACTTTTCCGGCAACCGTTCGATGGCGTCAGCAAGTGCTTGCTCGAGATCCTCCTGGCGGCTTTTCGCCTGGATTTCATTGGCAGTATCGTACGGGGTGTAGTGCTTGTCTTCCGGTTCTTCCAGTACGATACGTTTATTGGCTTTTATGTGGTTCAGGGCCCTGTTGATCGCAGCGCGGCGCAAGTAAGCCCTTAAAGAGGTATGTATATCCAATTCGGCCCGTTTACGCCAAAGCTCAACAAACACTTCCTGGGCCAGGTCTTTACAGGTGTCTTCGTCCGGAATCAGCCGGTAGATATCACCAAGCAAGAGCGGGTAATGCCGGTCAAAAATAGCCCGCAACGCCGATTCATCGTCGTTTCGTAGCCCCGTCAGCCATTGTTGTTCCGCTATGTTTGGTGTCAATTCCATGCCCGAAAAATCGATGGGTCAAATTTCTTTAGTTGACGATCAAAAAATTATTATTTTGTTTCAAAAATATTTCAAGTGCCGTTTCCAAATAAAAGCAAAAAATTAATCGGTCTTTATAAAATATAATCTTTAAATACTTGCCTTTCCTGCCGCCCCCTTATCTGCCGGCGATCCTTTCATAAAAAAATATTTTGCCCGTTACGTAGGGGATTTGAAGCCTGGTTGTGTCTTTCTTCCAAATAACGTGACCGACACGTTCAATTACTACTCGCTCTTGCTCAAAGTATGAACACAAAAATTACTATGCCACTTTTTGATAACCACCCGCTTTTTGCGGTCTTGACGCCGGAGGAACATGTGCTGTTGAAACAAACCGCTTCTGTTCAAACCTTTTCGAAACACCAGGTGATCTACAAACCGGGCCAATCGGCCAACAAAGTATTTTATCTCCTGAAAGGAACCGTGAAGGTAGCGGTTCATGCCGAAAAGAAGGACATCATTAAATATGTAGTCCGTCCCGGAAGTCTGTTTGGTGAGTCTTGCCTGACCGGCGAGCCGCAGCGACGCGATTTTGCTTATTCTATGGAAGACGTGGCAGAAGTCATTGAAATAGAGGTCCAAGCCTTGCTGGCGGTAATGAAACGCAATTTTGCCTTTGCACAATCGCTGTTACATTTTTTGGGCGAACGCTTGCGCTACACGGAAAATCAGCTGGAAAAAGTGGTATTGAAAGATTCCAAAAGCCGCATTCTCGAATTTTTACATCAAATGGGCCTCGAGCAGGGAAAACGTATCGGGTTTGAAACTTTGGTCAAACACAATATGACCCACCAGGATATTGCCGATCTGACCGGCACCAGCCGCCAGATGGTAACCGCCGTCCTCAATCAACTCAAACGCTCCAATGTTTTATATTTCAACCGCAAAAAAATCCTTTTCCGGGATTTAAACGCCTTGCCGATGGCAAGTTGATTCGACTGGTTAACAGTTTTGCTTCATACGATAGAATGGGTTTTGTTCGGGCGGCGTGCAATGGCACGCCGCCTTGTTTTTTATACCTATATAAGATATACGACAAAACCCAACGCAAATATTCCGGCCGAAGAAGCATAAAATGCTGAAATTTGACCGGAATAAATACAATGCAGAAAATATGGTCCACAATTTACGCCTTTCGCTCCTCGTACTGCTGTTGCCGTCAAGCGGCCTTTTTGCTCAATCAGATATACAATTGCCCCGGTATGCTACCCAGGAGGAAATAGAATACTACGCACAACGGCCACCTGCGCCGGCCACCTTGTCCGGTTTTACCACTCCGCCGGGCGTCCCTGTCCGGGCTATGGCCGAATGGGAGGAACTGGAGGCGCTCGCCATTTCCTGGAACGCCACCTCCAATGCCCGACGGAATATATTAACTGAAATCGTACGGGCCGCCCGAGAAGAATGCCGGGTCATTATTTCCTGCGGTACACAGACCATCCTCGACGGCGCTAAAACCTACCTGACCGACAATGATGTCGATATTTCTTCAAATGTTGAATTTTTACTCGCCCCCAGCAACTCAATATGGATCAGGGACTACGGCCCGAATGCGGTGTACGCCAACGATGTTGACTCCCTTTACCTCGTGGACTGGATTTACAACCGGCAACGGCCATTCGATGATGTTATTCCTGTCAGGCTTGGCGAACACCTTGATGTTCCAGTTTATTCAACAACCGCTGCGCCGTTCGACCTGGTGAACACCGGCGGAAACTTTATGTCGGACGGCCTGAGCACCGGCTTTTCGTCCAAATTGGTATTCCGGAACAACGACCAGTCCAAAAACGGCGAATGCGGCAATACCAACGATATTTACGGAACGACTAACCATTCTGAATCCAGCATCGACGGTGTTATGGAGCAGTTTTTAGGCATAAAACGTTATATCAAGTTCGACGAGTTGGCCTACGACTGCATTCACCACATCGACATGCATATCAAACTGCTGGATGAAGAAACCATCCTGCTGGGGAAATATCCGGACAATGTAGCCGACGGGCCGCAAATCGAAGCTAACCTGGCTTATCTCCTGGACAACCACCTGTCCGCCTTCGGCACCCCTTATAAAGTGATCCGGATTGATATGCCCCCCGATTTCGGTAATGTGTACCCGGATAACGGCGGGTCCTACCGGACGTATGTTAATGCCGTATTTGTCAATAAAACCGTGCTGCTTCCAGTGTATGAAGAGAAGTATGACACCACGGCGCTGCGCGTTTGGCAAGAAGCCCTTCCCGGGTACAACGTAGTGGGCATCAACTCCAACGACCTCATCACCTTAGACGGCGCGATTCACTGCATCACGAAAGAAATCGGCGTATCCGATCCGCTTCGTATCGTACATCAGCCGCTTCGCGATGTCGTCCAAACCGACTCAGAGCCTCAAAATTATCCGGTGCATGCCCTGCTGCAACACCGAAAAGGCATTGACGGCGGCCGGGTATGGTATACCACCGACACGATGGCGGCCTGGCAATTTGTGGATATGGCGCCGTACAGCCCGGGCGATACGGCCAATATCTGGGCAGGTTATATTCCCCGCCAAAATGGCGGGCAGTATGTGTACTACTATATTGAGGCAAAAGCCGACGGCGGCCAAAGAACCCGTGTCAGGCCGATGCCCGCACCAAAGGGATGGTGGAAATTTTATGTGGAACCGGAGATTGTGTCCACCTACACACCGCTCAGCACTCAACTCCAGCCAGTATTCCCTAATCCCGCCGCTGCGGTCACTTGCGTGCCGGTACACAGTGACCGGACCGTTTCGGGAACAATTACGGTGTACAATACCCTGGGCCAGGCCGTACATCAAATATTTGACGGTAAAATACCTGCCGGCTCTTCGCGCTATTATTTCGATGCCGCGCGGTTCCAGTCCGGCGCCTACTTTATCGAACTGCGTTCCGGCGGCCGGATATCGACGCAACGAATTATTATCCGGTAGGAACGGCATAGTCACCGGGCGACTTTGAGTCACCCGGTGAATTACGTTAGCGTGACTTTTCAGCCAGGCAGTCGTATAATACGGCGTATTTGTGCGTTGAAAAATTTTATTTTTCAACGCACAAATATTTACCCCGCTAAACAAAATTAAATTCCAGGCGTTTAAAAAGGCGCTAAACAATAATTTTTAAAAATATTCCGGCTGTTTCAACGATTCCTGACAAATTTCTTGACTTCGGCGTCTTGGATGTTGTACCTTTGCGGCCGAAATTTTAACATATAGTTCTTACATGAGGCAATTAAAAATTACGAAGTCCATTACCAATCGCGAGAGCCAGTCTCTTGAAAAGTATTTGCAGGAAATTGGTAAAGTGGACCTCCTTACCCCTGAAGAAGAAGTAGATCTTGCCAAGCGCATCAAACAAGGCGACCAGATTGCCCTTGAAAAACTGACCAAAGCCAACCTGCGCTTCGTCGTTTCTGTTGCTAAACAATATCAAAATCAGGGCCTTAGCCTTTCCGACCTTATCAATGAAGGCAACCTCGGCCTCATCAAAGCCGCACAGCGCTTCGACGAAACCCGCGGTTTTAAATTCATTTCTTATGCCGTGTGGTGGATTCGGCAATCCATCCTGCAGGCTCTTGCTGAACAAAGCCGTATCGTTCGCCTTCCGCTGAACAAAGTGGGCTCCCTGAATAAAATCAACAAAGCCTTCTCAGAACTGGAACAAACTTTCGAGCGCGAACCCAGTCCGGAGGAACTTGCCGAACTGCTGGAAATCACCTCCGACGAAGTGGAAACCACGCTTGGCGTGGCCGCCCGCCACGTTTCGATGGATGCGCCCTTTGTGGAAGGTGAAGACAACTCGTTGCTCGACGTACTGGAAAACAGTTCCATGCCCGGCACCGACCAGCACCTGGACTATGCCGACTCGCTGCGCCGGGAAATCGAACGCTCCCTGAGCACGCTCACCGATCGTCAGTGCGACGTGATCAAACTGTACTTCGGCATCGGCGTGGAGCACCCCATGTCGCTGGAAGATATCGGCGAAAAATTTGGGCTTACCCGCGAACGGGTGCGTCAGATTAAAGACAAAGCCATCAATAAGTTGCGGGCTACCAGCCGGAGCAAATTATTGAAAGGATATTTGGGTGCTTAATTAATTATTGCCTTTTTATGAAAACGGGCTGATTCCAGTTATATCTGGAGTCAGCCCGTTTGTTTTAGGTATGATCTCAAATCCTTATATCGCCTCAACTTTCCTCACCACAAACCTCATTGTTTTTTCAATTCCACTTTTTCGCCCTGATTTGGGTTCGGCACTGTACCAATCGTAGTGCTAGCCGTCAGTTTTATACTTGTGGCCGTGTACTCCTGAACATCCCATTGCCCTACCAGGCCATCGACCGGTGCGAACATGTCAGCATCGTCCATCACAATAACCAGTTGAGTGTCGTTGTTTTCAAGCCGCCATTTAGCCGCTTTGGTGCTGCCGCCGGGCAAATAAATCACCATGGAATTGTCGGCGTTCAGGTCGAAAGAGTAGCCGGTAAAAAGGGCGGTATCGTCGTCCTTATCAACTTTGTCGTTGAAAAAAGTGACCACCCAAGCCGTAGCATTGTCCGGGGAATCAGTTGATTTGCCACATCCGAAGGACAGAAGGGCCAGTAAAAAAAGTGCGGGAATCAACGGTTTTTGCATAGCAAAAAATGTTATTAAGTGTGAAAAAAAAGATTCAGGGAGCGATTATTCTATAATTTGCTGAAATTGCTGAATATCATTTTCAATTTTCGAAACCATTGCATTGCAGGCTGCCAGGTATCCCCGTTGCGCATTATCGATCTTCTCCCGTTCTGCGGCGATCTCCTGCTGCAAAGAAGCAATTTTTGCGGCGGATTCTTCAATTTCACGCTGCAATTTTTCGATCGTTTGTCGCTTATCTTCCCGTTCTGTTTCCATCTTTTGGATGGAAGCCTCCCGTCCGGAAATTTCCGACTCCGATTTACTTTGTACTGCGGACTCGAAGTTGGCTTTGTCCAGCAAAACGGCATCTCTGTATTTTGTCGCCGTATCGATCAGGTTCACTTTAGTCAGTCCCTGAATTTTTAACGAAGCAAAGACAGCCTTTATACGCGCTTTTTCTTCCGGAATATGGGCTTCGAGTGTTTCCATCGTTTTCCAAAACTCAAAATAGTCGGGTCCGGGCAAATTGGTTTGCTCGAACAATTGATCGAAGTGTTTTTCAAATTTGGATAATTCCGCCTGCGATATGGGCTGATTGGCAGGAGCAGCCGGCTGTTTTACAGTCGTTTGTTCTGCCGCCGACCGGGCGCCCGATGCGGATGCCTGATCGGCTTGGGCTTCGTCGAGCTCAATGAATAAGCCGATTGCTTTGCGAAGAAAAGTAGACATGTTTTGCGAAATTGATGGTCAAAGGACAATGCAAAAGTACATGTTATTCATTTGGCTAAGCTATACAAGCCCGCACAAACGCCACAAACAACGGATGAGGCCGTTCAACCGTACTTTTTAATTCCGGGTGAAATTGTACCCCGACGAACCACTTATGGTCTTTTAACTCCATAATTTCCACCAGGTTAGATTCGGGATTTATCCCGGAGGGCACCATGCCGGCCTTTTCAAATTGGTCCAGGTAATCATTGTTGAATTCCCAGCGATGCCGGTGCCGTTCACTGATTTGGGCATGATGGTAAGCCGCCCATGCGCGGGTTTTCTTTTTCAATTCGCAGGGATACGCACCCAAACGCATCGTACCGCCTTTTGTGGTAATTTTTTTCTGTTCCGGCATGAGGTCGATCACCGGGTGCGGCGATTTTGGGTCTACTTCCGTAGAAGCGGCGCCCTCCAATCCGAGCACATTCCTGGCAAATTCCACGCAGGCCGTTTGCATACCGAGGCAAATGCCGAAAAATGGCAGGTTGTTTTCCCGGGCGTACCGGATGGCCAATAATTTACCTTCTATCCCGCGTTCGCCAAAACCAGGCGCTACCAGGATGCCGTTCAGCGAATCCAAAAGTTTGCCGACGTCCTTATAACTGCCTTCCAATTCTTCCGCATGCACAGGCACCACCGTTACCTTGCATTCATTTACCGCACCGGCATGCACGAAGGATTCGTAAATGGATTTATAGGCGTCGGGCAGTTCATTGTATTTGCCGATCAGGCCGATTTTTACCTCGTGTAACGGATTTTTAAGCTTACCCAGAAACGCTTTCCAATTCGACAAATCCGGCTCTCTGCGATCATTCAGATGTAATTTGGAAATGACCACGGCATCGAGCCGTTCTTTCAGAAACATTAGCGGCACATCGTAAATGCTGTCGGCATCCATCGCTTCAATGACGGCCGACATTTCCACGTTGCAGAAAAGGGCCAGTTTGCGGCGAATATCTACGCCCAACGGATGTTCCGTTCGGCAAGCCAAAATATCCGGTTGTATCCCCAGGCTCAGCAGCTCTTTAACGGAGTGCTGTGTGGGTTTCGTTTTCAATTCTTTAGCCGCCTTCAGGTAAGGGATCAACGTGAGGTGGATCACCAGGCAATTGTCGCGGCCCAACTCCCAGCGCAGCTGCCGCACCGACTCGACATAGGGCAACGACTCGATGTCGCCGACGGTGCCGCCCAATTCGGTGATGACAATATCATACTGCCCGGTTTGGCCGAGCAGCAGCACCCGGCGTTTGATCTCGTCGGTGATATGCGGAATCACCTGAACGGTTTTGCCGAGGTAATCGCCGGCGCGCTCTTTGGTGATGACCGTTTGATACACCAATCCTGTCGTCACGTTATTGGCGCGCGAAGTTGGCGTATTCAGAAAACGTTCGTAGTGGCCGAGGTCGAGGTCGGTCTCTGCTCCGTCGTCGGTCACGTAGCATTCCCCGTGCTCATAGGGGTTCAGCGTGCCGGGATCGACATTGATATAGGGATCAAATTTTTGAATGGTGACAGCAAAACCCCGGGCCTGGAGCAATTTGGCCAAAGAGGCACATAGGATACCTTTGCCGAGCGAAGAAGTGACGCCGCCCGTAACAAAAATGTGTTTCGTCATTGTAGTGGTTCGATTTGTTACGGGGTTCAAAGGTAGGGCTGTAAAGTGGGATGGTTGCTATGCTTGCCAGAGTTTTTAATTTTGTGCCATTCTTTTTCCGGCACTTTCCTGTCAACAAGCCGGGCCGATACCTGTTTTACCGCCATGCAAGTTGTTCGTTTCCAGGATTTAGGTCACCTCGGTTACCGGGAGGCATGGGACTATCAAACGTCTCTGCACCGGGCATTGGTGGATAATAAACTCAATAACAGGACTTTACCCGCAGGATCATTTCCACAAGATCATTATTTTTTAGTAGTGGAGCATCCGCCGGTGTATACCCTGGGCAAAAGCGGCTCGATGAATAATCTTTTGCTCAATGAAACGGAACTGACCGAACGCGGCATTGAATATTACCCGATTAATCGCGGTGGCGACATTACTTATCACGGCCCGGGGCAAATTGTCGGCTACCCGATTCTGGACCTGGAGTGTTTTTTTACCGATGTACACCGGTATGTACGCAATATCGAAGAGGTGATTATCCGTACATTGGCCGATTACGGCCTTGAAAGCTGCCGGATAAAAGATTATACCGGGGTTTGGCTGCCTCCTGCCTCATCGGGACTGCCCTACCCTACCCCGGAAAGTATTCCGGCACCCGGCAAAATGGATGCCTTGTTTGACCAAAAATACCGGAAAATTTGTGCAATCGGCGTACACCTCAGCCGCTGGGTGACCCTGCATGGATTTGCTTTTAATATAAATACCGACCTGAAATATTTTGATTATATTGTACCATGCGGAATCGCCGATCCGGATAAAACGGTTACCTCACTGGCACGTGAACTGGGACATCCGGTGGACACACAGGAAGTTGGAGCGCGCCTGAAAAAGCATTTTTGCGACGTATTTGAATGTGAATTAGCGCTCTTTTAAATTTTTAAACACAATGAAGAAAGACATTCCTATCCGAAAAGTAGAAGACTTAGTGGTGGCCGTGGTGCCACGAATGGAACACGAAGAGGATCACGAGGACTTTTGGGATACTTACCTGATCAACCTGAAAGCAGAGCCGATCTACTCCGTAATTGTCAACTCGGCCGGCTACGGGGAATTGGACGGCGAGCAGCGCCGCACCACAACGCTACGGTATTTTTGGGAAAAAATTGAGCCCATGAGCGCCGTAAAAATTGAACCGGTGCCGATATCCGTACTGCGGCTGGCAAACGAATACTGGATCAGTTTTTCCTTTCACAATTATTTGTACGATAAAAAATACGTATTCGTCCCCGGCAGCCTGGAAGAAATTCATTTCACCGAAATCCCGCTCCTTGCCCGCAAGGGAGTAATGATACGGTAGACGGTGGACGGTTGACGGTGGACGGTAGACGGTAGACGGTGGACGGTAGACGGCCCGTGACACCGTCAACCGTCA
>CAUJEY010000337.1 GCA_963169325.1 Bacteroidota bacterium | reverse complement strand
CCCGCTTCGCGCAGGCTTACCTGTATGTTCAAATCCTCCACTACCGGGATTTTGCGCGCCCAAACCATTGCAGTAAACGAGGTCGAATCTACTCCGTTAGTTCAGTGTAATCTTCCTGCCGGAAGGTTCGACAGTATGTTGAGCGACTTTCACGTCGCACCAGGAAGCGTTAGTTGGGCGATTTATTTATTCATGCCGAGCCTTTCAGCAATACCCCTAACCTCCTCAATAGATAGTCCTGTGATTTTGGCAACAAAATCGGCGGGCGCGCCTTCGATTAACGCACTTTCGGCGATTTCTTCTTTATTGTTTTTTAACGCTTCACTTACAGCAGTTGTAATTTCTAATTTTACTGTCTCTACAAAACTAGCATCGCTCTGTTGAGCCTCCAGATATCGGTCATATTCCTTGCGGTCAGCGTTAGGGAAACCCAAACCTTGTGTGTTTTTTGTCCTTACCTGCGGCTTACTTCTGAACTGTGGAATGAAGGAATTTCATTTTCCATTGTCCGTCAACTTTTTTAAATGTCGCACTTTCGAGAAAGTCCACCTGCATTTTAATCGTATCGTTAATGATGAAATCGCCATGGTTGTAGTAGATAATATCGCCACTATTTTGATCTATATTAACTTTCATGTCGTCAAAAGTCCATGTGCCCTTAAATGATTTCACACCAGGAATTGGTTTGACCAGACTGTCATTTGTCCAAATTACACCATCCTCGAAAAGAACAAAGTCCGTTGTTGTTAGTGAGTTCAATTTGTCTAAGTCATTTGTTTTTATTCCGTCAAAATAGTCGATTAGGATTTTTTTCAAGACTTCAGGGTCATCCTTTTTTTGTTGACAGCTAGTCAAAAGCCCGAGTCCAAGAACGACGGTCAGAATTTTAGTTACTTTCATATCTATGTCAAGTTAAGTTTTTTTGTCGGCTGTTTCGCCCAACGATGACATGAGCGCAGGCGGGGTGGCGGTTTGGCTTTGCGCTTAGATTCACCCCGCTTGACGCTCATGAACCTGTTAGCGGTTTTATTCTTTTATTCTCCCCCCATTTTCTCAACAGCCATAATTTCTCTTGCTTTTTCGACTTCCTTAAAATCTTTTCGCAACCATATACTTTTTATCCGCTTTTTTCCATTCTTAGTCTTGTATAAAATTTCAAACTTGGGGCCAAATACACTATTAATATACGCTATTTTTTGTATTTGTGTTTTTAAGATAATAGTATCTGTTGATTGAAATCTTGCATAAGTAAATACAAATAGTCCCAATAATGTCAAAATCATTCCAAAACAAAGATGCATTAGTTCCACATAATAACTCCTATCATCATAAAGTTCTCCGCCATTTCTTGTTAATATATTTATACCAATACTAAAATGAAAAAGAGAAAACAGTACAAATACTCCTGAAACAATAAATAGACGATTTCTCTGAAACTTCAAACTTCTAGTACACTCAGGATATATAAAAAAGTATTGTTCTTCTTCAATTTGACAAACCCCATTTATGGTATTAATAGTTTTCATTTTTTCTTAAATATTTTGAGTAATAACAAAAGAAATTATTTATATTGATTTCTTTAATTTTGACTAACATCAAAAATGTGCTTCAAAAGAATATTGATTTTCAGACACTTACTTTTTTTGTTGTTAGCTGCGGAACGTATCCGTTTTTAAGATTGTTGGAATAACCGCCAACTTTTGTGTTATCATCACCTCAAGCGCCTATATTTCCTAAAATCCCGAAGACTCCCGCACCTCAGGTGCGTGTACATCCGCTACGAGCGCTGGTAGTCCTCATTCCTTGCTATCCCACCCCCACAACAAACGCCCCTGCTTCCGGACTCCATCCGAAAACAGGGGCGTATGCCAAATAGTGCGGGCGTTTATCATGTTGGATTTCCATTGAGGCCCGAAAAGTAAACCGACATTCCGGAATCGCCAACTTTTTCCCAACAAAATTGCTCCAAACCGACCTATTGTCGCACAACCATCAACTTCTTTATCTCCACCTGCTTTCCGCATACCACATGGCATACCGCTATTGCTTTACTATTTTTTGCACCGTCAGGTGATGATTGGTCTGGTTAAGCGCTTTAACGAAATACAGGCCCTTCGGAAACAATGACATATCAATCGTGAGCGAAGAGGACGCTTTGCGGTCGATTGTTTGTAGTATTCGGCCAACTGAATCATATATTTCTATCCGGTGTACCCGCAAATTTCCTTCGATCCTTAACTCGTTCAGGACAGGATTTGGGAAAAAGCGAACCCCCTGATTAGCAAGGCTCAGATCGTCGTCGGTAGTACTTACCGCAGGATTGTAGAAGCCGAAATCGACGGTGTTATTGCCACTCGCATCGTAATCAAAATAACAATTGAATGGATCACCGTCATTCAGCGGCTCTTCATCTGATGTAAGCGTCACAATGCCTGACATGATATCCGAAAAAGGGTTGCCAAAACCATTATTATCCAAATCTTCATCATTGTTTGCATTGGCTTGATGACTATTTGTGGATACGAAGTTTTCTAACGGCTCTCCAGGCCCCCAGTTATTGACCTGCCATACGAAGACCACATAATTTCCGGGTTGCAGACCGGAAAATCTATAATAACCATTTTCATCCGTCACCCGGACCCCTCCGAAACCCTGCCAGTCGGGGATACCATCGCCATCAGGATCCGACCAAATCACCAAAGATACCCCTGGAATACCCGGCTCGTCGGGATCATTTTTACCATTTTTGTTTAAATCGTTCCATACCCTGTTGCCGATGGATACGATACCGGGGGATACGGGGTCAGCACAGTCTTTATAACAAAATGCCATGTCATTGATTGCCAGGATCATTTCATCACCCATGGCTTTACCAATGTTTAAAAAAGTAAGGGCATTATTATTAAAGTGATAAATGGCGTCTTCCGGTGATGCGGATAAATTCAGGTAAAATGGTTTGGTATTGACAAAACCTGCTTTACCACCATAAATAGTGTCATTACATCCTACACTTTCCTGCGCTACCGAAACGATATTTTGCATGCTTTGCACCCAAAGATCATTGATGACTTCAAACCCACCCTGTCCTGAACTTGCAATGACTACCGGTAGATCAGGTTTATCCAGGTCATTTCTGACATCATTGACCAAGTGGTACAAATTGCTTTCATATTCATTCAAATATGCATCAGATGCTCCATCATTCCAGCCTTGAAACCAGACAAACCCTGAAATTTCATAATCCGTTGCACCTATATCGGGGAATTCCGTTCCCAGGTTTTGGGTAACATCCTTCACCTGTTGAATCATCTCAGTATAAAATTCACCGGTCGTACCTCCTGCCGAAGGAGGACGAAAGTCAACGGCTAAGCTTTTTCCACCCCAAGCCGTTTTTATGATTAAAACGGGGTCATCATAATATTCATCCAGCTGATGGGCAAACAGGAGCTCCGGTCCTATTAAATCAGCAAAAGCCCCCTGGCCGACGGTTACATTTGATTTGATCGTCCCTCCATTGCGTTCAAAATACAAATAAGCATTATCCAGTATTGTCCAATTATCTTTTTGCCCGATTTTGGACCACACACCGGCTGTATCTTTTTGAATAACATCTATCAATGTTCCCGGCAAATTTTGCGGATCGTTTACCTCGCCATAACCTTCCATATTCGACTGACCGGCTAAAACAAATACCCTTACTTTCTTTTGCGTTTTTTCTTGTCTGGTAACAATCGGAACATAACCGATTTCCATACCTGCCGGCGGTTGCACAATGCCCGCCGGATCAAGGGTCGCTACTTTTCCGATGGATGGTGGCGCTAAATATTCATCGGTATGGCTCCAGTTGGCGTGAAGGAGATCGACCCTGCTTTGAAGTTTGGCACGAATATCCGCTGGAAGATTGGCGTGGACGATGGCGGGTTGGTCCACAAAACGGTACCAATAATAAGTAACGGTAGTTCCGTCCCCGAGATCTGCTTTAAAGGGTCCTGCACTTGGTCCGGGGCTATTCCAAGGGCCATTCGGATCTTGCCAATGACATTCGGGGTCTAAAGGTGTCAAATAAGTGATTTCCGGCCGGGGCGATGCAGGTACGGCGGTAGTTAACAAATTCGTAGCGGAGGGCACTTCTCCCGCATCAATAGCATGCCAGCGATCATCCGGATCGAGCCTGTAATATTCCGGTAATATGAAATTTTTTCCATCTCTCTCAACGATATTCAGGTCATATTCAAAACCCATAATGTTTGCATTTTGCTGAACATTATCTATGTAATTCAAATCAATGTAATTTTTTATGCCGTTCTGCGCAATTTCAGCGACCATTGAGCCGCCATTATTGACGAACGAAACACCATGAGTACCTGTTTCATTAATACCGGGCGGGACGGCAGGCCCCCCGTTAAACCAGGATTCCAGATCATTCCAAAGCGCATTTTTGGAGTAAACCGAAATTTGATTCAGTAGCATTGAATTGTCATCATTGCTGGCGGGGTATTGTATTCTGCCTGTTTTAGCATACAAATTTCCGTTAGCATCAGGAGAAACGATGGCAGGTGATCCGGCATGCTCAATACCGAAACCGACATTCGGTTCAGCGGGTCTTGAGTCCAGAAATAATCCTTCCAAAGCGGGATTCAGCAGTACGGGTTCGGTCCAGAAAGTGGGTAAAAAGAAGGTTGCCGGCCCTCTAAAGTTGGTGGTATTCAAGAATAAGGTCCAGCATTGATTACCCGTCTTGATACCCGTTCCATTTGTATTTGGCATGGGGTCTGTTAAGGGCAAAGGAATATATCCGTATCCAAGCATTTCACCATTTAAACTTTGCGCCAGATTCAACCCATCAGGCGCCCAAAGCAGTCTGTTTGATAATTGGGCTACACCGTATTTCCCTCCGGGAGTACTCCAATCTCGCTGCCCGTTGGGTAACATGTCACTCCTGCCGGCGCCGGGCCCGTTCGCCCATGCATGGAAATTATAAGAAACACCACCCATGATAAACTTGGGTATTTTGGTACCGAAACGTGTATCATGCCACCAGCCTAAGCCTCCTTCTATGGTCGTATAAAATTGCGAAGGCTCATTACCCGTTCGTTGGGTGCTCATCCAACTACTGCTCAGTCCCGTTTGGAAGTCTGCAGGGCCGGGATAATTTTTAAAGATCGGGTATGCAGCGCTGTACATCGTATAGCCTGAGCCGTATGTAGTGTCCGCAATGTTTTCTGTGGATATCCAGGTGAATCCACTTTTCGATGCATGGACTATTTGAGCATTTGTACTATTGCATAATCCTAAAAAAATGGTCAATGACAAAATAGCCAAAAAGGGAACATGTGCCAATGGGCGGCTACTTTCGGCTCTGTCAAAACAGATCAGCGATAAATTTATTTGGTTTTTGTACTTCACTGAATGGGTTTCAACGTTTCTTCTCATGGGTTAAGCTGTTGTGTTTTAACTTTAATCGCCGACAAAAGTAGGATGAATATCTTGATTCCATGAGATGGTCGAATCTAATCCGTTCGTTCAGTGTAATCTTCCTGATGGAAGGTCTGAGGGGGTGGAGAGGGGATTTTACATGGCACAGGCAAGCCGTTCGCTGTGTTTTTATTTATCAAGTAAAGTGCAAGTTGCCGCATCGTACCAAGTGAAACCGGGACTTTGATTTGCAACCCCACATATCGCCGCTGTTCCATGATTTCCACGACAGTGATTTTTTCGTAATCAAATTGAACCCCGTCTTCCGGGTGTTGGAAACCACATATTTCTCGAAAAATCCCGTCGAACCGTTGCTTGTCTATGCGAATCCCCCCCTTTTCCTTCCAAACCCGCTTCAATTTCGCCAGTTTCTTTTTAAACATATCCGAAGCGAGGGCGAGCATTCAGCAGCATTGATGCGTATGCAGTCGGAGACCCAAACAAGCGAGTGCGAGCGACCATTTGGGGCAAGGGGCGAACACTTGGCGCAGATGGGGGTACTAAACAATATCTTCAGAAAACAGGGTATCGCAGGTTGCTTCGTCAAATTGAAGTACATCTGCTAAAACTTGCCCAACCAATGATTTGTATTTTTCAAAAACCGCAGATTGGCCTTGAATTGAATTAAGGTGGTGAAATACCTGGTCAGATATTTTTTTGAGCCGCTGTGTTTTTAACGAATCACTACCCGGAAAATTCAAAGAACGTTGTGTCTCCGAATATTCCCAAAGTGCTTTATGGAGTAGTAAAATTTCACCTTTTTGTGTGTCCTCCTCGCTCACTTGATTCAAATGGATTCCGGGAAGGCATTGGAGAATTTCTGGTGTCAGCGGCATTGGCAAAAAGAATGGTTGTGGCAATTCAACCCCTTTTCCCTCAACCCATTCTTCAAATTTCCGAAGTGATTCTTTTTGAAACCTAAATGAAATGTTCTTTGAAGTAATTTCATTTTCAATCAAAATCAGGTAGAAAGAACTGGCATCCGAATCAAGCAAGCCTAAGAGGCTTGCCATGATTAAATTAGCATTTTTGTCAAATTCTGCTACCGAAATCCCGCGGATTCCCAAAACAATACTGTCGTTGTAAGTTTCCTCGATGATTTGGTTGGGCAAAATCAGTTCATAATTCAACGCTGCATCAAAAACCGTTTTAATGTCTTCCAATTTTTTCAACTCCTTTTTCCTGTTCGCTTCAACCCAGTTTTTCACCTCCTGCCGAGGGCTAAAAAGCAATCGAGGTTTGACAGAAAACTCATGGTGGTAAAAACTTGTAATTTCTGAAAAATACCGATGTGTGTTGGTTTCCTTTTTTGCAAGTTCAATTGTATCAAAATAACTGCCTGCCTGCATTGATATTTCATCGAAAGCAATCTGCATTTTGGGTAGTTTTTCGAATAAATCGCGTGCATTTAATTGTACTAGCCTTCGTGTATTTTCATCAGCAATTTTTGAAAATTGAAATACAATAGTATTTGACATTGAAGCCCAATCCGTTACTTTTTTGACGGCCTCTTTAAATCGAACTTGTGTAAAATAATCATCGTAGCGGATGCCTTTTTGCTCATCTTGCCTATGCAATATCTGTTGGGTCACAGTTCTCCAACTTGCTTCTTCTTTATTGTAATCTCTTTTTTTGTCCATCGCGGCCTCCAAAACTCGGCACGCTTGCCGATGCCACTCCAAAAACTTCTTGCGAAATCCAAACCAGTATTCTTGCCATTCAAATTGAGTTGAAAACTCATATTCTTTTTCAATGACCGAAATCCAATGGCTATTTGCTGTGGTAGCAAATGGGTCATATTTCAGCCAATTCTCCCAAGTCGCTGTTTTAACAGATTCATCGTCGTTCGCTCGGAGCATTTTCATAAATGGATTGGGAAAATACACGCCTTCTATTTCATAAGTTTTGTAAAATGGCAAACAATAGGCAATCAACCGAAGCCTGTTGATAGATTGGTCGTGTGCTTTTTGCTCCTCGTCAACCAAATATTTGATTTGAAGGGTTTCTAAGTCTATAGGTTCAATTTGAAGCGAATCTGTTTCCCGCAAGAGTTTTATGACCAATTCGCCCCCAAATTTTGAATAGACTTGATGGTACAAAGGCTCATTGAGCAGGAAAATGCCCCGAAAAACTTGTCCCAATGAATTCACATCCAATTCTTCAATCGCGTTTTTCAGGCTCTCAACTGTCAATTTGTTCATCAAATTCATCGAAAGCCCAAACCTCTCAAACCATCTTTCCAAATCTAATGCCCCAGCAAGGCTTGATTTTAAAGGGCCCGGTCGAAGTTTTGGCTGGATGCATTTAAGGAAAAACGAGATATTGGAATCGGAGATGTTATAAGCTTTGATGGCTTCAAGATTTTTTTTGAAATCTGGATTACCCCGCGTAATCACATCAAAAGAGGATGCTTCGAGACCTCCAAATGGTGTCTTCAATGCTGTATATAACATCAAGCCTTTTGTGCTTACTTTATCGTAGATGTCCTCATTTTCCAGCCAATGTTGATGGGCATCCGAACCAAAAATGCCTATTGCTACATTGAGAATTTCAGAAAAAGGTTTCTCGCAAACCTTTTCTGAAAGCGATTCAAAAAATCGTTCTTTTTCAGACTTCGCTTGAAGCAAACGAGGCGATCTGCTTGCAAAATCAATGAGCGCATCAGCCTCTAACAATTGGGCTAACTCCGCCAGTGTTTCAAACAGCGGGGTGGCTTCGTGCAAAAGGTCAGTAAGGTGTTTTGAACGAACGGGATGCAATCCTTCCGTAAATTCGGTTCCTTCAAATTGGATGTGGTACTCGTCTTTTAGACTTTTAAAGAGGTCGTTCCTGTCACCTCCAAATCCTATTTCTGATTTTATATGACGTGCGAGGTTGGCGGTTGGCAATCGCAGATTCAACACGTCCGCCAAAGCCACGAGACGCAAAACTGCTTTTTTTGCATGATTTTCCGGCTCCTGGCGCATCAAATCAAGTTGGTCGGCAAGTCGTCCCCGAATCATCTTGCCTTGTGTCAATAAGTAAACAAACTCCAAAAGCAACTTTTCGGATTTCACTTCATCCCAAGCAATTTGCCAAGTTCTCATGTTGGTGTGAACCATATCTCGCTTCCGAAATGCCTGAAAAATTGCCTCGGCCTCTTTTTGGTTTAACTCAATATTTATTGGTTTTAAAAACAACCGCGAGGTCATATTTCCGTACCGAAACCAATCCTCCTCTCGTGTTGTCACCAAAAATTTTACGCCGCGAAGCTCGCTCGCCCGTGCTGCCAATTCTGACCACTCGGCCACACGTTTGTTCAAACCGTCAATTACAACAAGCGGTACGATGCCTATTTCCAAACGAGATTTGAAGAATAAAAAGAGGTCGTGTAAACCCGCAGCAGGGGTTTCCAATAATTCATAAACTTTAAATCTTTGGGATTTCAGGACATGAGCAACTTGCCAAGCCAAAGTAGATTTACCTTGACCACTGGATGATTTTACAACCGTAACATCGAATTCTTGAATGGATTCTGTGATTCGTTTTTCCCAATCCGGGCGGGCAACTGGTAGGTTTGCTGCAATATGATACGGGCGAGCGGGCTTTCCTTCAAAATACGCGGTTTCAACAGTAGCGTCTGCTGTTTTTTCAAACAAAACCTCCGAAATCCAACCATTGCGAAGTGCTTGATTTTCCAATCTTTCGTCTTTTGTAGATTGAATGACTTCTATGAAATCCAACTTACGAACTTCATGTTTGTGCATTGACCACTCCAAAACTGCCCTGAAAAGAGCATTGTGAAACTGCTGTTCATTTCCCTGAACAACATCAAAGTGTTCAATTAGCAGTTTTAGGGAATCGGAAATAAGGTCGGATTCTTGCCTTCGTTCAAATTCAATCTTTGAAAGAAAATCCTTAATTTCCTCATCAGTTATGTTATTTTCAATAGTACGAATCTTTGTTGACCAATGCTCAAAGGTTCTTGGTTGGAGAGCCTTTTTTCCGTTTACGGCTTCTTTAAGTTTCCCCAAAACTCCTCCCGTGATGTGTTGGTTTGAAATGACTTTAAATCTGCTTTCAGGAGCGATGCAGTAAACTTTAAGCAAATTTGGAAGAATATCCGTTGTGAATTGATCAGCATTAAGGCTATCATTTAAGCACTTTACCTGGGTAAACTCGTTGGTCGTAACCTCTGAAATACGGCAATATAAATCCAAGTCTTCAACTCCTTCTGGTCGAAAAACAAGGTTGTCGTTTTGAGATTTGGAAAATTCATTTAGAACTTTCCAAACTATATAGTTGGTTTGGTATACAAAACCACGAATGGCGTAAGTTCCTCCTTTTTGCTTATTCAATAAACCAAGTAAAGCGAGAGGGGTAGTGATTTCCATAAAATACTTAATGATAAAGGCACAAAAATAACCTTAGAGGATTCATTTTTGTACTTATTGACGAAGGTGTTCAGAAAACTGTGTTAACCTGCTCTCGGCGGAGGTTCCTTGATCAGTGTTGACCTGCTGGCCGAGGGTTTTACCCCTGCCACTTTCGAGAGGGCTAGTGGTTGGGCGTTCCGTTGTCAAGGGCGACAGTGAACGTCATGTTCATTTTTTGAACCAGAAGCCCCAAACATGCCCCTACGATTGCAAGAATCTACCTTTTTAATTGACTGATTATCAATGATATTTATGTTTATAGTAACAGCGAACGCAAGCGTGACTGCCAAACCGCCGCGCTTAGCGGGCGGTTGGCAGCCACGCAGAGTTATCGCTTTTATTATTTATTTTAGTTTCACAAATCAATCTTGCAAAGTATTGAATTTGAAGAAGATAAGTCATATTTTCGGCATATTATTTTTGTCAGCGGATTCGGTTATTCGCCAAACCTAACAAACAGCCGTCACATTATGTTTTTTCTTTTTCTTGAACTTTCAGGGCAGCTGCCTTGAATCAATACCAATCAAGCCTACCTATTGGAAAATACATATTGGTATAGGCTTTTAATCTTCATCAAAATCTTCGAAATTGTCAAGAACGACAATTCTCGATATTTTCATCTTTTTATAAAATTCTTCATCCATAGGGAATGTTGGTTTTGATGTATCTCTTGGAACAGCATATTCTATTCCAGGGTGCTCACTATACCATTCAAGAAATGGCTTCGTAATATACCAATCCAAAGAATCATGAATTATTTCAACATCCGCCATGGTTGATATATTTAAAATTATCCCTTTGTCTGTAATTCCTGAGAAAGGATGGAAGAATTCTATTGCAAAAATTGTATCTGATACTTCTGGATGATAGCTAAATGAGAGTCCTAAGTTTTCATATATCAACTCAGTTGAATATCCGTTATGTTCTATTTTCTTGAAATCCTTTCCATAGTCATTAATAATCGTTTGGATAGATGTTACTCCAATTTGGTAATTATCAAACCCTCTCCCTGCTATAATTTGCTTGGTTTCTTTTGGATAGCTTGGATGTATCTCAAAAGAGAAAAATAGAAGGCAAGATAAGATGAATGTGAAAATAATTGTGTTTTTGGCTTCTTTCATTCTTATTTTATTTAAATCAATTGACTAAAAACGCTTTATAACTCTTGCCCTTTCTAAGTGGCGCTTTTTTATTTATTTTGGCATCAGAAATAATCTTTGCAAAGTATTGAAATCAAAGCAGTTAAATCATGTTTTCGGCATATTATTTTTGCCATCGCATTCGGTTATTTGCCAAACTTAAAGAACAGCCTTTCGGGCGGATGCCCCAAACAAATCCCTGCAATCCTGTTTGCTGTTCGTAAAAACCCGCTGCCAATCAATATTTTATATCGTCGCGCCAGGCAACCTATTATTTTTATCATTAGCGATAACGTTTATGTTATCGTCACCTCAAGCGCCTATATTTCCTAAAATCCCGAAGACTCCCGCACCTCAGGTGCGTGTACATCCGCTACAAGCGCTGGTTTCAGTTAAAGCCCTCATTCCTTGCTATCCCCCACCCCCACAACAAACGCCCCTGCTTCCGGACTCCATCCGAAAACAGGGGCGTATACCAAATAGTGCGGGCGTTTATCATGTTGGATTTCCGTTGAGGCCCGAAAAGTAAACCGACATTCCGGAATCGCCAACTTTTTCCCAACAAAATTGCTCCAAACCGACCTATTGTCGCACGACCATCAACTTCTTTATCCCCACCTGCTCTCCGCATACCATCCGGACACTATACATGCCTGCGGGTAAATCGAAAAGGTCAAGCCGGTAGCGATTCGATCCCGCAAAAGCGCCGAATACTTGTTGCTGCACCAGCCGCCCGTCAGCATCAAACACGAACACGGTAGCCTCGTTTTCCGATTCGGAGTGGAACGCCACCCAGGCTTCGCTGATCGCAGGATTTGGATAAACGGAAAGCCGGTGGACGGTGGACGATGGACGGTGGACGGTGGACGGTGGACGGTTGACGGCAGTGCGGCTTTCTGCGCCGTCCTCATAGTTGCTTCCTTGCACGGTGATTATCTGCGTATGGGTGGTTGCATTGCCGCAATCGTCCGATACCGTCCAGGTGCGGGTTACTGTGTACGGGCAATCCGGGCCGGTAGTCGTTTCGCCTAAATAAGTGACCGGCACGGCGTTGTCGCAGTTATCGGCGGCGGTCACGGCGGGTAGGCCAGGCAAAGCGCTGCCGCAAGCAATGGTCACATTCGCCGGCGCGTTCGTGAAGCCCGGCGCCTGAGTATCCATGACCGTAATTACCTGACTCGCCGTAACCGAGTTTCCGCACTCGTCCTGCGCCCGCCAGCTGCGGGTGATGGTATATTCCTGCGGGCAATTGCCGGCAGTTGAGGTTTGTCCCAGGAAAGTGATTTGCACATAGCCGTTGCAAGCATCCGTGGCGGTGGCTTGTCCGATGGGCGGGACGGGATTACTGCATTGAATGGTGACGTCGTTCGGTACATTGGTGAACGTGGGCGCTTGTGTATCCTGCACAACGATGGTTTGGGTGACAACCGTGGAATTGCCGCAATTGTCGGTCGCTTTCCAGCTGCGGAACAACTGGTAGTTATTGGCACAGGTGGCGTTTCCGGAACTTTGACCTAAATAAACGACGGCCACGTCGGCATCGCAGTTGTCGGTAGCCGTGGCATTGCCCGGCGACGGCAGCGGGTCGGAACACTGCATCGTCAGGTTTTGCGGCACGGCGGTAAACATGGGTTTTTGCGTATCCTGCACGGTGATGCGCTGGGTAGCAGTGCGGGTGTTGCCGCAATTGTCAGTAGCCGTCCATTTCCGGGTGAGGACGTAAGTATCCGGGCAGCTGCCGTTGGTGCGGGTTTCGCCGTTGTAATCGATTTCCACGGCGGTATCGCAATTATCGGTTGCTACCGGGGTTCCCACAGCCGGCAAACCGGAGCATTGCACGGTAACGTTGGCCGGTACCGAGCTGAAGTTGGGCTTTTGGGTGTCCTGCACCGTGATGCGTTGCGTGGCGGTTTTAGTGTTGCCGCACCCGTCGGTTGCCGTCCATTGGCGCGTGATGGTGTACCGGTCGGTGCAGAGGATATTGCTGATCGTCTGGCCATTGTACGCAACGGTCACCGGTCCGCCGCAGCCGTCGGTGGCCGTGGCATTGCCCACTGGGGGCATACTGTTGCACTGCACGGTCACGTTGGCGGGCACCGAGCTAAAGTTCGGTTTTACGTCGTCGTACACGGTGATGATTTGCGCGCAGGTTTTGGTGTTGCCGGAAGCATCCGCGGCCTTGTAGGTGCGGGTAACGGTTTTGCGGTTCGTGCAAGTTTGGTTGCTCGTCGCGTCGCCGAGGTGCGATTTGACGGGCGCTCCGCAGTTGTCGCTCGCGGTAACCGCCGCGAGGTTTACCGCGGGGACATTGCCGGAGCAGGTGACGGTGACCGGGTTGGGGCAAGTAATGGTCGGCAGGGTATTTTCCTGCACCGTCACGGTTGTAATGCACTGGCTGGAGTCGTTGTTCACGTCGGTGACGGTCAGTGTGACGGTGACGGTACCGACCTGGGCACAGTTGACTGAAGTCGGGTTGACCGACATCGTTTGCAAACCGCATTCGTAGGTACTGCCGTTGTTTATGGCGGCGACGGTGACGGCGCCCTGGCCGGCAGCATCGAGCACAACAGTGGCCGGTTTGCAAAGCGCCGAGGGTGCAGCGCAGCAGTAACTGTTCGGGTCGGTGACGGTGACGTTGGCGGTGCAGGCGGCGGTCAGGCCGTTCACATCGGTAGCGGTCAGGACGACGGTGACGCTTCCGACATGTCCGCAATCAAATTCCGTTTGATTCAGCACCAAGCTTTGAAGGCCGCAGTTGTCCGAAGAACCGTTGTCAATGTCACCTGCCGCGATGACGGCCTGTTCGTTGGCTTGTATTTCCACGGTCACATTTTGGCAAATGGCGGTAGGGGGCGTATTACTGTTGTTCGTTACCGATACCGTTTCAGTGTCGGTGCAGCCATTGGCGTTTGTTACCACCACGGTGTAGGCCCCGGCGACACTGACAGTGCGTTCGGCGTCTGTGCTGTTGTCGTCCCACAAATACGTGCCGCCGCCGCCGGCAGTCAGCGTTGTGCTGCCGCCCTGGCAGAAAGACGGTTCACCCGAGATTGAGGCAGTCGGAAGCGACAAACTGCTCACCACAACATTCTGTACGGCGCTTTCGCAGTCGTTGACATCTTTGATTCTGACTTGATACGTGTTGGCCGCCAGGCCGAAAAAGGATGCGGCGGGTTGGTAATTCATGCCGTTATCTATGGAGTACAGGTACGGGCTGTTGCCGCCACTTTCGCCGGTGATAGCGATTTGGCCGTTGCTGGAACCGGCGCAGGTACCGGTAGGCGTGGCGGTAAAGGTAATGAGCGGACAGGACGATACGATCGTTACATCATTGCCGTCGCCGCCGAGGTAGCTGATGATGGCGTTCAGGCTGCTGCCCAGAAAATTGCTGATGGTCGCCCCTTCGGCCAGCCCGGCGAACGTGCCGGTGACGGCTTCCGCGCCGTCGTTGTCCACGATCGTGAAGGTTTGGCCGGCTACCGGCGCGTGTGCGCCGCTGAGCACGAGGTCAACGCCAGTCAGGTTCACGGCGCCGGCTACGGTCAGTTGCGTGTACGTGCTGCCCGTTCCATTACCGGGTGTATCGCCGTTGATGACGATGGACAGGTCGCTGCCAAAGGAAACCGTGCTTGCCGCGGCATCCGTGCCGTTGAACGCAGGCTTCACAGCCGCCGGGGATGTGCCCGGATTGAGCAGCAGCGTGCCGCCGCCGGTGTTAATGCCGCCGCCGGAAAAGGTGACGTCGCCGTTGCTGACCAACTGCATATTGGTGGCTGCCGGGCGGGTAATGTCGGCGCTGACGGTGATGGTTCCGCTGTTGGCGTCGCCGATGAGGAGTGTGCCGGTAGTGATGAAATCGAGTTCCGAGTCGGACAGGCTGAGCGGACCGCCTATGACATCGCTGTCGGCGCCGAGGTTGATTTGTACGCCGTTGCTGTGGGGACGCAGGGTGGTACTGCTGCCGGCGTTGGTGCTTACGGCGCTTGTAAGGCTCATGCTATTGGCAATCAACGTGAGGTTTCCGCCATTGGCAGCGGTGGTGATGGTCGCCGAGGATTGATTGATGATCCCCAGGGAGATCGGGCCGGCACCTTCAATGCCCGTCACGCTGACGTCGCCCCCGGAGGAGGTTATACTTGAATTTGTCTCGGTTACCATTATGCCTCCATTTAAGGCCCCGGTTGCGGCCAAACTGCCCGTGCCGATTACCGTTACCGTACCGCTACCGCCGGCCATGATTTTTCCGGCACTGATAACAGACACACCATAGTTTGACGTTCCGGCGCCTGTTCCGCCCCCTTGGCCGGTCACGCTGACATTGCCGCCGGAAGAGGTGATCAGGGAATTATCCCGGAGAAACACCCCGATATTGGAACCCTCGCTTGCTTCCAATCCTCCTGTACCCGATACGGTAACCAGACCGTTGCCTCCAGCCGTGATCGTTCCTATGGCAACAAATACTCCGTGGTTGCTGTTCGAACTTTCCGATCCGCCGCCGGTACCGGTTACAAACACATCGCCACCGGATGAAGTGACGAGGCCAACTACTAATACCCCGTAGTTGCTGTTCGAACTTCCCGAACCGCCGCCGGTACCGATCACCGTCACCGTACCGCTACCGCCGGCACTGATCGTGCCATTGAACAGGAAAACGCCTATATTCTGACTCAAGGTGCCCGCCCCTCCGATTCCGGTTACCTGTACGTTTCCGGAGCCGAGCGAGGCGATCTGTGCATCCGTGCCGTCGATATACACGCCTATTCCGGTATTTAGCGTACCCGGTGCGCCGGCTCCGAGTACCGTCAGGTCGCCGGAATGGCTGTTTATCGCCGCACCTGTGCCATGCATATAAATACCATAGCTATCTCCCCCCTTGCCTTTTACCGTCGCAGCGCCCGTGCCGGTAGCTTTCAACACGCCGCCGTTCAGATCCACCCCTTGAAAAATGCCGGTGATCGGGATCGTCTGCTGATTTGCTTCTACTTCGAGGTTGCCGTTTACGGTTTCGATGCTGCCGCCGCTGTTCACCACCATATTCCGGCTCATTTTTAGGGTGGCCGCACCTGTACCCGACAAGACCAGGTTGGCATTGGTTGCCACGACGACCCGGTCGGTACCCGGCGCAGCATCGTCGTTTTGCAAATCCACGTCGAGGTCGGCATTGGCGGCAAATGTGATGTCGTCGTTGAAATGCACCGCGTCGTCGCCCGTGCCGCCGTTGACGGTCAGGCTGGGCAAGTTAGCAGTAAACGCGCCTATGTTAATGATGTCATTACCGATGCCGGTATTGATTTCAATAGATGTCGCTCCCGCCAATGCAACATTGGCGGGTGTGGTAAATGCCGTGACAGCGCCGCCGTTGATGGAATACGTACGTGTGTCGGGCGTGACGGCGAAGCGGATGTCGCTGCCGTTTTGGCTCACATCGAGGGTTTCGCCGTTGCCGGCAAGGTCGGTGATGACGATGGCGTTGCCGGTGGTGGTGATGGTATAGTCGGGGGCTTCAACTGTGCCGACCGCTATCAAATTCCCGTATTGAGGTTTAGCGCCGTCTGTCCCGTTTAGATGCTTCAATACCGTGAACCCATTGCCTGCAGGGTTAAATTCGAACAGCGTTCCCTCATCATTGCTCCCGCCGACGATGGTCATTCCATAAAACTTGCCGCCCGATTCCAGCAGGCTGCCGTTGGGGTAAGCGCCGTCGGTTGAATAATCAAAATGCCTCAACACGGTAAACACATTGCCTGCGGGGTTTAACTCGAACAAGGTCCCGGCATTGTTGCTTCCATCGATTGGGGTCATTCCATAAAACTTGCCGCCCGATGCGATCAGACTCCCGGTGGGATGCGCACCGTCTACTCCTCCAAAATGTTTCAACACCGTGAATACATTGCCCGCAGGGTTCCATTCGAACAGTGTTCCATCGTCATTGCTTCCGCCGAAGGCAGTCATTCCATAAAATTTGCCGCCTGATTCCAGCAGGCTGCCGTATGGATTTGCGCCGTCTACTCCGCCAAAATGTTTCAATACCGTGAACCCATTGCCCGCAGGATTAAACTCGAACAGCGTCCCGGCATCACTGCTTCCACCGCCGGCGGTCATTCCATACAACTTGCCGCCCGATGCGATCAGGCTGCCGTTTGGATATGCGCCGTCGGTTGCAGCATTCAAATGTTTCAACACGGTGAACACGTTGCCCCCGGGGTTAAATTCGTACAATGTTCCAAAATCGTTGCTGCCGCCCTGATTGGCCATTCCATAAAGTTTGCCACCCGATTCGATCAGGCTGCCGTTGGGATAAGCGCCGTCAAGGAAGTAATTAAAATGTTTCAACACGGTGTGCACATTTCCGGCCGGAGTATGTTCGAACAGCGTCCCGTAACCGTTGTTTCCGCCGCTGGCGGTCGTTCCATACAATTTGCCGCCCGATTCCAGCAGACTGCTTTGGGGCCTTCTGCCGTCGGGTGAACCATTAAGGTGTTTTAATACGGTGAATAAATTGTTCACAGGGTTGAATTCGAATAGTGTGCCGTCATCGTCGCTCCCGCCCTGGTTGGTCATTCCATAAAATTTGCCGCCCGATTCGATCAGGCTGCCGTAGGGTTCAGCACCGGCGGTTGAATCATCAAAATGTTTCAACACGGTAAACACATTGCCCGAGGGGTTAAATTCGAACAACGTCCCGAAACCGTTGCTCCCGCCGGTGGAGGTCATTCCATAAAACTTGCCACCCGATGCGATCAGGCTGCCAAAGGGAAGGCCGCCGTCGGTGGAATAATCCAAATGTTTCAACACGGTGAACACATTGCCCGAAGGGTTAAATTCGAACAGCGTACCGTAGCCGTTGCTCCCGTGCTGGTTGGCCATTCCATAAAACTTGCCGCCCACCGCGATCAGGCTGCCAAAGGGGCGTTCGCCGTCGGTTGCACCATTAAAATGTTTCAACACCGTGAACACATTGCCAGCAGGGTTAAATTCGAACAGTGTCCCGTCATCGGTGCTCCCGCCGTCGGAAGCCATTCCGTAAAACTTGCCACCCCATTCCAGCAGACTGCCGCGTGGGCGTCCACCGTCGGTTGGCCTGTCAAAATGTTTCAACACCGTGAACACATTGCCCACGGGATTAAACTCGAACAACGTTCCGTCCGCGTTATCCCCCCCGCTGGTGTTCATTCCGTAAAGTTTGCCGCCCGATTCGATCAGGCTGCAGTGACTAAAACCGCCGTCGGGGTCGGTATCAAAATGTCTTAACACAGTTAAAACATTGCCCGCAGGGTCAAATTCGAACAGCACGCCGTCACCATAGCTCCCACCCTCGAAGGTCATTCCATAAAACTTGCCGCCTAATTCGGTCAGGCTGCCGTTGGGAGTAGCGCCGTCGGTTCCGTACGAAAAATGATGTACCGCCAGGTAGACGTCGGCAACAGGATCGTATTCAAATATCACCCCATCGTTGGAACTGCCTCCATTGGAGGTCATTCCATAAAATTTGCCGTTCGAGGCTGCCAGCAGGTCTCCTTTCGGTTCACTTCCTATGTTTCTGTAAAACGAAAAAGTGCTGAAATCCGAGCCGTCGGTGTTCAGGTTGATGATTGTCCCGGCGTCAAATTCGCCGCCCTTTGAAGTCATGCCCCATAACTTGATTTGCGCCTGCAGGCAGCAGGCAGTCAGCAAAAACAACCAGCACAGGAGCAGTTTTGCGTGTTGGGTTTTGAGTATTGAGTTGGCGGCCAGGTTTGTGACAGGCCATGCGGACGTTGATCCGAAAATTTTCGCTTGGAAGATCATAGTGTTGAGCATTTAGTGATACTCCCCTTGTGCAACCTGCCCGAAAAGCATAACCCCGGTGTGGAGATTTTTTTCAAAAAAAATTTTGAGGGCATAACGTAGCGCGACGTTATGCCCTCAAAACAACACTACCGGCATCAGACCTTCCAGGTTTTTAAAACCTGGAAGGTCTAAGTCTGTTCACTCCACCAGCACCACCCGCTTCGCCGTTACCCCGCTCGCCGAACGTACGCTTACCGTGTATATCCCCGCCGCCGCGCCCGCTTCGCGCAGACTAACCTGTAAATTCAAATCCTCCACCGCCGGAATCCGGTTTTGCCAAACCAACTGTCCGAGTTCTCCGAAAATCGAAACAGTGACCGCCTCACCGGCAAAATCGGACAGATCTATCCGGATGTGGTCGGTGGTTGGGTTTGGGTAGAGTTTGAAGTTTGAAGTTTGAAGTTTGAAGTTCGAGGTTTGAAGTTCGAGGTTTGAAGTTTGAAGTTTAAGGTTTGAAGTTTGAGGTTTGGAGTTTGAAGTTTGAAGTTTCGAGCGTGTGCCATGCACTTCAAACTTCAAACTTTGAACTTCAAACTCACTCCCCACGGTGATGGTCTGCGTGTGGGTGGTTGCATTGCCGCAATCGTCCGATACCGTCCAGGTTCGTGTTACCGTGTACGGGCAGTTCGGCCCGGTGTTCGTTTCACCTAAATAAGTCACCGGCAGGGTATTGTCACAGTTGTCGGCGGCGGTCACCGCCGGCAGGGTGGGCAATGTGCCACCGCAAGCGATGGTCACATTGGCCGGAGGGTTGGTGAATACGGGCGCTTGCGTATCGTGCAGGGTGATGACCTGGCTGGCAGTAGTGGAGTTGCCGCACAAGTCCTGCGCCCGCCAGGTACGCGTAATGGTGTAAT